>JAQWCP010000146.1 GCA_028705905.1 Oscillospiraceae bacterium | reverse complement strand
GTTCCTTTACATTGTTCCAGGTAAATGTCGCTTCTAACTGCTCCACAGTCAGTGTGCCTGCTTTGAATGTAATATTGTAATTATCGCTGGTCAGGCCCTTCGGTGTGATCTTATAGTTTGCTCCCACATCACCATACTGCTGGTATGTGTGATCATAGGCCAGGGTTCCGCTCAGTTTCCCTGCATCATCGCCCTTTGCAAAACCATCGTAGTCAACACCATTTCCTGCTGGTTTATCACCATATGTAATAGTATGATCTTTTGCCGTCACGGTAAGAGCCTTCTTCGCCACTGTAACCTTGTAGGTCGCAGTTACAGCCTCTGTATGGTTTCCGTCTGCGGCTTTCGTTGCGGTAATGATTGCTTCTCCTGCGCCGGTGATCGTTACCTTTCCGACTTTATCCACAGTTGCTTTACCCTCTGCGCTCCATGTTACCGCGCCGGTTCCGCTGCCGCCTTCTGTTTTCAGGGTAAATGCAGCATCCCCATAGGTAACCGTTGTCGGCTGATCCTTAATCGTAAGACCCGCCTGTGCCACCTTGTTAATGGTGAATTTCAGCGTAAGAGCCGCGTTGTCGCTCTTGGGCCATGTGTAGTTTTTCGCGTCGGTCAAGGTCAGCACAACATCATAGTCGCCCACATCGGTGCCGCCCGCGTTCTTGGTCACCTTGTACAACTCGTTGGCTGCCACGGTGGCGGTTTGGGTCTTGCCCGTGTAATCGGCTGCCGCAATGGTAGGTGCAGTCACTTCTTTTTTGGCAATGGTGACAGAAACGTCAGCCGTAGCATCCGCCATGTTGTCGTTGCCCGTATACTTCACGGTCAGGTTCTGTTTGCCAGCGGGCACCGTTTTTTCAGTGGTGGCGTAGGTCAGGGTTACCTTACCGTCCGCACCCGCGGTGACCGGGTCGCTGATCTGGGTCGTGCCGTAATACAGTGCAATCTGGTTGGCCGTGGGGACCGTCAGTGCTTTGGTAGCCGCCGCGGTGCCGCTTGGCGTGATGTTCGCCGTTACTTTGATGGTATCGCCATAGGTGTAGCTGGCTTTATCCGCCGTGGCGGTGAGGGTGGTGGCCGACTGCACGATCTTATAGTCCTTGGTGGCTGTGGTCGGCAGCTTGTAGTTAGCTGCGGTGGTGCCTGTCAACTTGGTGGCGGTGGCGGTGTGGCTGCCAACGTTTGTCTCGGTGCCGCCCGTCACGGTCACGGTCAATGTCTCGTTGTTCACAAGGTTGCCCGCGGTGGCGGTGACGTTGGAGGCTTTGCCGTCATACGCCCGCTCGTCCGCGCCAGTCCAAGTCAGGGTGGCCACGCGCTGCTCGACGGTCAGATTGCCCGCTGCAAAGGTGATTTTGTAGTTGCTGCTTGTCAGCCCCTTAGGGGTCAGGGTTTGGGTGCTGCCCACGGTGCTCTGGGTGTTGTAGGTGGTCGTATAGCCCAGCGTACCGCTCAGCTTCGCTTCGGTATCGCCGTTCACAAAGCCACTGTAGGTCACGCCGTTGCCCTTGAACGTATCGCCATAGGTCAGCGTTTGGTCGTTGGCGGTGATGGTCAGGTCGGCTTTTGCCACGGTGACAGTGTAGCTATCGCTCACGTCCGCGGTGTGGTTATTGTCGGCCTTCCTGGTGGCGGTGATGGTGACGGTACCCACACCGGTCACGGTCACCTTGCCGTCTGCGCCCACCGTGGCAAGGCCCTTCGTTACCGCCCAAGTGACAGGGTTTATGCCGCTGCCGCCGGTGGTGCCAAGGGTAAAGCTATCGCCATAGGTGGGGGTCGCGTTCGGCTGGCCCGTGATGGCCAGGGGCTTCTGTGCCACCTTGTTGATGGTAAAGGTCAAGGTTTTGGTTGCCGATGTGCTGCCCGGCCACTGGTAGTTGGCGGGGTCTTTGAGGGTCAGCACGACATCATAATCGCCCGCATCGGTGCCGCCTGCATTGGCGGTCACCGTGTAGTCGGCGGTATCGTTCACGTCCGCTGTCAAAGTGCTGCCTGTGTAGTCCTTTGCCGCAATGGTGGGCGCCGTCACTTCTTTTTTGGTTACGGTAACGTTCAGGGTCGTCGTTTTTTCGCTGTAGGTAATGGTAACCTTGTCGGTGTCCATCGTCATGGTTTCGGGGCTAAAGGTAAAATCGCCCTTCGTGTCGTCGCCATAAGCCACAATGCTGGTGCTTCCATCGTCGTTTGTCAGCAGCAGTTGCAGGCCCGTCGGGTCAAATTTGTCCATGGCTTCATATGTTGTCTTTTTATAATCGTAAACATCAATCTTATCCAGCACCGACGCGGCGGTTTTGGGGAAATCGCCAAACACCTGCAATGTACCGTTGTCTTGCAGATAGGCATAGGTCCCTCCGTCCACGCCCGGAATCGTCGCGGTGGTGCTGTCGTTGAACTCATAGCCCGCGGCGGGGGTAAGGTAAACCGTAGCCCGATATGCCTGACTGCCCATGAACTTGGTTGCCTCGGGCGCCCAAGTCACTGCGCCTGCCGTGTAAGGTGCGTCAGCAGCAACCGTAGCCGTGGTATCAGGCGTGGCACCCTTCACGGGTGCGGTGATCGTAACCGCCGCTGTGGTGATGAGCGTCTTGGTTGTGGTAAAGGTGACGTCTCTGGTCTGCTTATTGCCCGCTTTATCGGTCACGCTCACCGTCGCGGTGTACGCCGTGTTGGCTGTCAGGCCCGTGAGAGTAAAGCTCTGCATCCCGCTGCTATCATCTTTTGTCCCGGTCATGGTGCTGTCCTTGATAGCATAACCATAACTGGCAATGCCGGAGGTTGCATCATATGCCGATATTACGATCTTTGCGGTAGTGTCTTTGATCTCCGTTGCTTCGGCCTTACTAATGTCTGGTGGTGTCGCGTCTTTTTTAATGGTGCCCGTCGTTTTGCTTTCGGTGATGTGCCCTTGAGCGTCTTTCAGGTAGTAGCTTACCGTGGTGCTTTCGACGTCTGCCGTCTGGGTCAGTTTATCAAGCCATGCCTTTGTGTCTGCTGTATCCGTAGTGCTAATCTTCCAACCCGAGGGAGGGGTAATCGTAACATTCCCGATATACCAGTCGTTTTCGCCCAATCTGCTGCTTACCGATGCGCCGCTGGCGCTGAAGATGCGGGTGATGGTAAAACTGCCCATTTCCAGATCGGTCACGATGCTATTTGAATCCGTGACCTTGACTGTGTAAGTGCCCTCCTTGGTGGGGGTCACCGCTTTGCCGTCCACATCATAATAGGTTATGGTGAGGTCGCCAACGCCAGCGTCGGTAGCGCTCTGCTCCGGTGTTACGGTAGCCGCCTTGGCGGTGCCCGTGTAATAGAGGTCGCTCGGGGCGGTATACGTAAAATCAGCGGCAGTGAGGGCGGGTGCCGGCACTGCAAGCTCTAAGTTCCCAGCGCTGTTTTTCTTAACCACAAAACCATCGGTGGACGATTTAAAAGCACTCACATCCGTATCGGTGATGGTGTAGCCGGTGCCCGGTTTGGCAAACTCCACCGGTTGATCGGAGGTAGGGTCAACCTGCGTATTCACGCATAGATGACCGGTGACGCTTTCACTGACTGTCAGATAACTGCCTGTCGGAATGTAAATGTTGTCGGCGTAATCTTTTCCGTTCGTGTTGAACCAGATGTCATTGTTGCCGCGTAAGGTAACGGTTCCCTTTGTCCAAACACCGCCACCTGTCCCGCCAGCCGTGTTACTCTCGATTTTGGCCCCGTTCAGGGTGAGGGTTCCTTCATTGTAGATGCCGCCAGCGGTCTTAGTGGCGGTGTTTCCAGTGATTTCGCCGCCCGTAATCGTAGCGGTGCCGCCTCTGTAGACGTAGATACCGCCGCCGCTTCCCGCCGCGGTATTGTTTTCGATCTTGCCGCCGCTGATTGTAAGAGTGCCGACAATACAGATACCGCCGCCGCCACAGCTCTGATTCGTGGATTTATTTCCGCTGATTGTACCCCCACTGATTGTGGTGGTGCCACCGTTGTCGATGATACCGCCGCCATACCCCGGTGCAGTGTTATCGTGGATAGAACCGTTTGTAATCGTTAGTTTGCCGCTGCTGTAGATACCGCCGCCGCCAGTCAGACTCTGGGCGGTATTATTCATGATTTCGCCACCATCAATCGTAAGTTTACTGTTGCTGTAGATACCGCCGCCTTTCCCGTTGCTACCAGTGGCGCTATTGCCAGCGATCGTCCCACCATGAATCTCAACGGTACCTTTGTTGTTAATGCCGCCGCCGTCGAGTGGGTACTTATTGCCAACGATGTTGCCACCGTTCATGATAAAGGTGCTGCCTGCGCTCAGAACGTCAACGCCTATGCCGTTTATGCCAGGAGCATGGGTCACCTTGCCCTCACCTTTGCAGTCATACAGCGTCAACTTCCCGCTGCCTCTGACAGTAAACACATTACCGGCAGCATTCATGGTGATGGTGTGCCCATTCAGGCAGATATTGGCCTCCTCATCTCTGATTACGATGGTACTTTCAATAAACAAATCCCCGGTAAGGTAGTAGTTTCCCGCCGCCGCCAACTCGCCCCCGACCGTCAATTCTTTGTCAAAAGTAACCCCATCGCAGACATGTGGTCCCACCGCCAGCAGGGCCACATCGCTTGCCTGCTGCACGGTTTCTACCGGATCTGCCGGAGCTTTCTCCGGTGTTTCTTCCGATGGTTCTGCTGATGTTGTTTCCGGTGCCTCCGCAGGCGTTTTTTCCGCTGCCTTCGTTGGCGTTTCTTTCGGTGCCTCCGTTGGAGTTTTTTCCGGTGTCTTCGTTACCGTTGTTTCCGGTGTCTCCGTTACCGTTGTTTTCGGTGTCTCCGTTGGAGTTTTTTCCGGTTCCTCCGCAGGCGTTTTTTCCGCTGCCTTCGTTGCCGCTTTTTTCGGTGTTTCCGTTGGAGTTGTCTTTTTCTCCACACTGGTTATCTGCTCTGATACCGCGGGTGCCTGTACATCGGCAAGTGCCACGATATTCCCCTGACAAGCCAGCAATACTGCCAGCGTAAGAGCGAGAATTTGTTTGATA
>JAQWCP010000145.1 GCA_028705905.1 Oscillospiraceae bacterium | reverse complement strand
CGAAATCGCCTGCGGAGAGCCCCGGTTCGCCGGGGATGCGTTTTGTGGCTATGTTGAAGCCGGCGCTGACATTCAGGCCGACTTTTGCCTTCGGGCCCGCGGTGACAGCATGGTAGGCGCCCGCATTATGGACGGTGACGTTGTCTTTGTTAAAGAACAGCCCGACGTTGAAAATGGCGAAATTGCCGCAGTCATCCTGGACGACGAAGCAACATTAAAACGGATTAATAAAAATACACCGGGTTTTATTTTCCTGATGCCCGAAAATTCACAATATAAACCCATTGTGATCAACCTGGATAAATTGAATGAAAGCAATCCCGTGCGTATTATTGGCAAAGCCGTAGCCTTCCAGAGCGACGTGAAATAATACGTATAAAAACACTGTTTTTCATTGACACGTTTAATCGTACGTGTTATAATAAATGTAGAAAGTGAGGTAAACATGAAGGACTATTCATCAAGGGAAATCGTCAAGATATTGGAAAAATCCGGCTGGCAGCTCATCCGCGTAAATGGCGACCACCATCATTTCAGAAACATGAAAACCGGAAAAATGACAACTGTTCCCCATCCCAACAAAAGCCTTCCAAAGGGAACTGTCAAAGCCATATCCAGACAAACGGGGATTAAATTCTAATTCCCGTTCTTTCCTCTTAACCTCAAAAAAATAAAGGAGTGATAACCATGAAAAAAGATCGTTATATGTATCCGGCTATTTTTGACTACGCTGATGACGGTATTACCATCACCTTTCCAGACCTTCCCGGCTGTATCAGTTGTGCCGACAATGATGCGGAAGGAATGCGTATGGCCAAAGATGCCTTATGCCTGTGGCTATTGGGCGCCGAAGACTTCCACGATGAAATCCCGGAACCAACCCCATTGAAAGATATCGTCACCGAACCCAACCAGCGTTCTGTCCTGATCGACGTTAATCTTGCCCTTCACCGGGAAGCCTACCGTAAACAGTCCGTAAAAAAAACCCTGACGATTCCCATGTGGCTCAATGAAGCCGCGTCGGATGAAGGAATTAACTTTTCACAGGCCCTTCAGGATGCGCTGGTTGATAAAATCCGCGCAGCGCAATAGAAGAAGAGAACAAGCTGTACGATATTGACATCCTGTAGCATATTTTTCACCTCCTTCGAGGCGACAGAAGGCCCGGCCAGTAATTGCTGGCCTACGCATTGGCACAAAGCCGTAGCCTTTCAGAGCGATGTAAAGTGATGATTCCATAGTCCACTTGACCTAAAAAATAAGGAGAACCCCAAAGTGACAAACATCGAAAAATATAGTGAAAACATCTTTGAGAATATCAAACATACCAACGAATATGGACAAGAATATTGGTTTGCCCGGGAACTGCAAAAGGCACTCAAATACTCGCAATGGCGGCGTTTTTCCGAATCCATTGAGCGCGCAAAAATTGCCTGTGATAACAGTGGCCATCCCGTAGGCGAACATTTTGCCGACGTCGGCAAATCATCTCCAATGCCAAAGGGTGGCTTTAGAACAATTGATGATATTATGCTTTCCCGTTATGCCTGCTACCTCATCGTCCAAAACGGTGACCCCAGAAAGCAAGTCATTGCCCTTGGACAAACCTACTTTGCGGTTAAGACCAGGCAACAGGAACTCATTGAGGACTATGACCAGCTATCAGAAGAACAGAAACGGCTCTCCGTTCGTCTTGAAATGAAAGAGCATAATAAACGATTGGTCGCCGCCGCGAAAGATGCAGGCGTCAAAACCACGATGGACTACGCCACTTTCCAGAACCACGGATACAAAGGGCTTTATGGCGGTCTGGATGCAAAAGCTATCCACGAGCATAAGGGGCTTAAAAAAAGTCAGAAGATCCTTGACCATATGGGTTCCACCGAACTGGCTGCCAATCTGTTCCGCGCAACCCAAACAGAAGAAAAGCTTCGGCGCGACAACATTCATAATAAAAGCGACGCCAATCAAACACATTATGCCGTTGGTAAACGCGTCCGTGAAACCATAAAAGACTTGGGCGGTACGATGCCGGAAGACTTGCCAACACCCGAGAAAAGCATACAGCAACTTGAGCGTGAAGATCGAAAGAAATTAAAGAAGTAGTTTCCCTTGTCCATAAAGAAACCTTAAGCCCGCAACTTGAAAAAAGAATACTGAGGTGCTATAATAATCGCAGATGATAAGGCCTGTCTCAAGCGCCGTCCATCATCGTACGATAAAGACATTCTGTGACATAGCAGAACGAAAAAAGAAGCCCCCAGTACGCACAATACTGGGGGCTTCGCCCGTTATTTAGCCTTTTTATACGCGAGAACCGCCGGAATGATGACGGCTACCGCTTTAATCAGTTCGATAACAAGCTGTACGATATTGACATCCTGTAGCATATTTTTCACCTCCTTCGAGGCGACAGAACGCCCGGCCAGTAATTGCTGGCCTACGCTGAGTATAACAGACATCAAATCTTAAGTAAATAAAAAACAAAGCATTATCATACGCACCCCATTCGGATCACCAGCAAAGCCGTAGCCTTTCAGAGCGATGTAAAATGATGATTTCATAGTCCTCGGACTTAAAATAAAGGAGAAATGATGGCAAACGAAGCAAACAATGCATTAACATGGATTTTCAATGGGGAAATCGCACCTCCAGAAGACGTCAACAGCATTCTTATCAACGGTGAAAAAGCAATTTATGCTTATAAAACCATCCGGGATTATGCCGTTTTTACCAACAAGCGATTGATCGTGAAAGATGCCCAGGGAATTACCGGTAAAAAAGTTGAAATATACTCTCTTCCCTATTCTTCCATCAATATGTATTCCACGGAGAATTCCGGTCATTTGGATTTAACATCTGAAGTCGAGTTATGGACCAGAGCCGGACACATTAAAATCAGCCTTAGAAAAGGACTAGACGTCCGAAAAATTGACAGGATCCTCGCAATGGCAATCCTTAAATAAAAACGTTGGCCTATGATATTCAAACATTTCGTTGATGTCAAAGTATCATAAATTAAGATTTCTGTTCTATTTGTTTAAATATGTTTGACAAAATCTCCCAAGGCGTTTAGAATATTAGTACGACAAGATAAAAAATTCTTGTGTCCGTATATTCCATTTAAACCGCTCTCGGTTGCAGCCCTCCACCGTAAGGAGATTTGCTGAAGCCAGAGCAAGAAACCAGCGCCTTGGTTTGGGGAAACCCAAACCAAGGCTTTTTTTAAGAAAGGATTCCTGTTGAAAACAGCGATATTAGTAGATGGTGGCTTTTACAGAAAACGAGCTTCCCGTTGCCTTGGCAGCAAGCCTCCATCTGAAAGAGCAGATGAGTTGTACCAGTATTGTTTACGGCATTTAACAGAGAGAAGGTATATCAATACTGGCAAGGCGTGAAGGCCTTGATTTTCTTCTCGACCCTCTTGGCCATCATATAAAAGATGATTTAGAAGAACATATTGACGGGCTCAGAACTTGCGACAACAGATATAAAAATAAAAAACCGCTCCGGCGCCTGTAAGCACCAGAGCGGAGACGTAAAGGACCAAATGGCACAATACATCCAAGACATGATAATTGTACCATCTGGCCCGGAGTTTATCAAGATTCCGGGTATTTTTATAATCAAAATAAGAAAGGATGGTCGCAAAATGAAAACACGTTATAGAAAGAAAAATAAAAACGGCATTGAATATTATTTTTTCCGGCTTCATCACAAAAACCTTCGACGCCCGCGTGACCTCTATGGGCGCACTGTTCATGAACTCCAGGATAAAATTGATACACTCCGTGATGAGCTGGATCACGGCGTCCAGTCAGACAAATGTGCCTTCGGTGACTACCTGGCCAAATGGATGACCTCTGTTCTACTCGTCGATAAGAAACAATCCACCATTAACGCCTACAACTCCCTCTATCATAAACACATCAAAAACAGCCGACTATCCAAAACCCGAATGAACAACCTCACTGCCTTTGACGTCCAGGATTTCTATCAGGATAAAATTAAGGCAGGGTTGAGTTCCTCTATCCTGCACAAACTCAGTCTACTCATTCATCCTTGCATCCGCTACGCCTATGCCCAGGGTAAAATCATGACCGACTTTACACCATCCATCTCCCTTCCAAAGACATCCAAGAAAAAAATGGAAGGCACGCACCGGTCCAGCCGCGCGCTCTCTGTCCATGACGAAACCGCCCTACTGGAAGCCTGCAAAGGCACCCAATGGGAAACCATTATCACCTTTGCTCTAAACACCGGGTTTCGCCGTGGCGAAATGCTCGCCCTCACCTGGGATGATATCGACTTTGACGGAAAAACCGCCACCGTCAACAAAAGCTATCGCCCTCAATCCGGAACGACCTCACCCAAAACACCATCCAGCAACCGAAGTGTTCCACTCCCTGATTCTCTGCTTGTCTCCCTCCGGCGTCTAAAGGCATCCCAGAGTGAAATCAAACTCCGCATGGCCAACAAATATTCCAAAGACAACCTTGTTTTCGCAAACGCAAAAGGATGCCATCTGTCCACATCCAGTCTCAACCGATCTTTAAAGAACTTTGCTGAACCCATCGGCCTTGACTCTATTAACATGCATGACTTCCGTGACACTTATGCCACCCGCCTCTATGAAAAAACAAGAGATCTGAAAATGATTCAAACACTTCTTGGCCATGCAGATTTATCGACCACCGCCGATATCTACACCCATATTTCCATGGACGAAAAGCAAAAATATATTCAGAATAACCTCTAAACGAATCATATTTTTGCCCCTCAATTTGCCCCTTATAGATTTGTTTACATTTTTTTCATAGTGTTATTTCTTCTGTTTTTTGACGTTTAACCACTATATATAGATATTTTTGGCGATTTTATCAATATCTGCATATCCCACCTTCGGCACCAAAAATGTTTAAAATAAAAACTCCTGAACATAATAGTTGTTCAGGAGTTTTTTCTTATTCTTTTTTTAATTATTGTTTGGGTCAATCCTTTTTCTTGATTTGACACATAAA
>JAQWCP010000144.1 GCA_028705905.1 Oscillospiraceae bacterium | reverse complement strand
AATTTCACCTTTCCATCCGAAACAATGTGCATTTCCGTTTTTGTCTGTTTTTGGCGCCGTGCTATTCCCCTTGAATATACAACGCCGACAGGTGGCCTAAGTCCGAAAGATCGTCTAATTGGCCATATATCGCCAACAGATCCTGCCTCTCTCACACATCTGTTCTGAACAATACCCTTCACTCTCGCAACATCAGGAAGACCCCCACTTTGCGGTGATCGATCACCACTCAATGCTGCATATAGCCATTTTGCCCGGATGCATCTTGTCCTCTTTCTATCCCTTTTGCCACCAGTCGTACGCCAAAAACAGCTTCTCCTTGATAGCCGAAATTGACGTGCGCTGCCCAACGTACCGACACAACGACCTTTCGCCGTGCAGCCCTCCAGACAAACTACACAGCAGCAACATTGATTCCCCCGGCACATTTATGCCTCGTCCCATGCTGCTGCCTCACCATCTGTTTAGAGCACACAAACCAAACATTTGCGTACGTTCCTTTGATCAAAAAGGAAAGAGAAGAGGGGGTCAAAACACCTGGGTCAAAACATCGCATCTGGCTTTCCCCCTTCTGCGACAAGGTTCCTGTTTCTGCTTCATGCAACTTCCTTCCACAGATCAGCCCTCAACTTGGTCATTGTAACATAGATTGCATAAAAAGTTAAGAATAAATTATAAAATTTTTGAAAAATTTTTTGGATTTTTTAGAAGGTTTTCAACTTTCACAAGGAAACAGAATCGGAAGGATATCTTTTTGTCGTGTTCAACATTGACAGTGCGTCGCCTTTTCCGATATAATATTACAGTATTATAAGAAAATTGCAATATTTTTTTGTTTTCTTTTTCTTGAAAATTTGGAGAAAAACGGCGCAGGCGATGTGACCAGCACCCATTTTTCTTCTCATCTATTGCAAGATTTTCATGATAAAGGGAAACCATACAAAAAGCATCAAAAAACGGGTTGCAACCCGAGTTAGAAAAGGGGCTTTGATCACAATGGGAACCGCACGTATTTTTAACTTTTCGGCAGGTCCTTCCATGCTGCCGGAAGAAGTCCTCAATCAAGCAAGCGCGGAAATGAGCAATTACAGAGGGTCTGGCATGTCCGTCATGGAAATGAGCCACCGCAGTGATATTTATGCACGCCTGTTCGAAAGTGTTCAAACCTCTTTTCGGCGGGTCATGAATATTCCCAACAATTACAAGGTGCTTTTCTTACAAGGGGGCGCCACACTGCAATTTGCCATGGTACCGATGAATTTGATCACCAAAACCGGCAGCGCGGATTATGCCGTCACCGGAAGCTTTTCCGGCAAAGCGGCGGAAGAAGCCAAAAAATATGGCACGGTCAACACCGCAGCTTCTTCCAAAGACAAAAACCACACATATATTCCACGTCAGAGTGAACTGAAGTTGGATCCCAATGCATCCTACTTCCACTATTGTGCCAACAATACCATTTATGGCACAGAATGGGACTATGTCCCGGAAACTGGCGATGTACCCCTCGTTTGTGATATGTCTTCCAACATCTTGTCCAAGCCGGTTGACGTATCCAAGTACGGTCTGATCTATGCCGGCGCCCAGAAGAATATGGCACCCGCCGGCCTGACAGTGGTCATTATCCGCAATGATCTGGCCGGAAACGCTTTCCCCTATACGCCTGTCATGATGGATTACGCCACCATGATCAAGAATGACTCCATGTATAACACACCGCCCTGCTATAATATTTATATTCTCGGTCTTGTGCTGGACTGGGTGGAAAAACTGGGCGGCCTGAAGGCGATGCAAAAGCGGAACCAGGACAAGGCGGCCATGCTGTATGAATGCTTGGACGCGAGTCCCCTGTTCAACGTGGTGCCGGAAAAAGGATCCCGGTCCAATATGAACGTCACCTTCCGCAGTGATGATCCGGAGATTGACGCAATCTTCGCTGCCAAAGCCGCAGAGGCCGGATTTGCCAGCCTAAAAGGACACCGCTCGGTGGGCGGAATGCGCGCCTCCATTTACAACGCCATGCCACCGGAGGGTGTCGCTGCCCTTGTCGAATTTATTCATGTTTTTGAGCAAAACTATAGAAAATAACCCATAAAATCGCATTTGGAGGATTCACATGTATCGCATTCAAACTCTCAATAAAATCAGCCCTACGGGTCTTGCCTTGCTGGACAAGAGCCGATACACCGTGGGCAACGAAATGGAAGACCCGGACGGCATTTTGGTCCGTTCCGCGGATATGCAAAACCATGCATTTTTGCCCTCGTTGCGGGCCATCGCAAGAGCAGGGGTGGGTGTCAACAACATCCCCATTGACCGTTGCTCTGAATCGGGCATCGTGGTGTTCAATACCCCCGGGGCAAATGCCAATGCAGTGAAAGAGCTGGCCGTCTGCGCCCTGCTCCTGGCTTCCCGGAATATCTTGGGCGGTGCCGAATGGGTGCGGGAACAGGCCCGGGAAGGCACAGATGTCGTCACCGCTGTAGAAAAAGGGAAGTCTGCTTTTGTTGGCCCTGAAATCAGCGGGAAAACATTGGGCGTTTTGGGCCTTGGCGCCGTTGGTGTTCAAGTGGCCAATATTGCAACCAAGCTGGGCATGACCGTCTATGGCTATGACCCGTTCCTGTCGGTAGATTCTGCACTGCGCCTCTCCCGCTCTGTGCATCGTGCCATGGATCTCAACACGATTTTCAAAAACTGCGATTATATTACGCTGCACATGCCGCTGACATCTGAGACCACAGGAATGATCAATGCGGAATCCATTCAGATGATGAAACCCCATGTGCGAATTCTCAATTTGGCTCGCAGCGAACTGGTAGTGGATGACGACATCATCACCGCTTTAGAATCTGGCAAAGTGGCAAGCTACATCACCGATTTTCCAAACAACAAGATTGTTTTGGCCAAAAATGTGGTGGCCATCCCCCACTTGGGCGCATCTTCTCCGGAAAGTGAGGAAAACTGCGCTGTTATGGCGGTGGAGCAGCTCAAGGACTACCTGGAAAACGGGAATATCCGAAATTCCGTCAACCTGCCCAGCGTGTCCATGGAGCGCTCCGGCATAATCCGTATGGGTATCATCCACCGCAACGTGCCAAACATGCTGGCATCCATTATGTCCGTTCTGTCCAAAGAGGACATCAACGTGGAAAATTTGATGAACCACTCCAAGCGCAACTATGCTTATACGCTGGTGGACTTGAACAGCCGGGTACACGACCGGGTTGTGGACGAGATCCGCGCCATCGGCGGCGTTTTGCGGGTGCGGGTCATCCGGTAGTTTTTATCACAAAAGAACAAAGAAGGCCGCTGGCGTGCCAGCGGCCTTCTTTTCTGCCTTTTGGGGAAGGGTTTGTCTATGTCTCTTCCTTCGCTTTTTCACATGGGTTAAATCCGCTGTCCAGCTTCAAAATCTCCCGCAGATCCGCTTTTACTTGCTCCGGGTTTAGAATTTCATGCTTTAAGCTGCCGGTGTCCCTGTAGCTGTAATTGAGGTTGCCCAGCATCACATTTTTCACCTTTTCGCCGTCTTTCAGCCAGATGTGAAGTTCCACATCGCCCATCATGTAATTGAGCATGGTGTGAATCGTTCTTCGCTCTTTGCACGTGCTGAGATAAGCGAGGATGGCTTCTTGGTCAAACCCCTCGTCTATGAGCACCAGGTCGTCCGCCCCGTTGCAGTTGTACCGGATAAACAGAATTTCGGCCTGCGCCGCATTTCGAACCACCGGAACGGGGATGGCAAAATAGACCAGCCCGGCCGCGCAAAGCACGACGGCGGCAAGCCCCCCGATGAGCCAATTTCTCTTTTTCATCATGCTCTCCTCTAAAAAGCCATAAGCTTCTTCCCCCCTGTTTTTGGGAATCCATTCTTATAGTATATTGTAAACACCATAGATTTTCACCCTGATGCCTGGGTCATAATATTGCATTGGGGCATTCGCAATTGCTGTTGCAGCAGCAGAGTGACCCTGTTCTAATTTCATGATTGCTTAAAAAATGAAATTCCGTTTTTTCATTATATCTTATATCTTTGCGCACTTCAATACATAATACATATATTTCTTTCATCGTTTTCATTTATTATTCACTATTTTATTTTTAGAATATCGTAATTCTATTCCAAAACCCTCCAGATCAAGAAAAGGCAAGGGGATCAAATCCCCTTGCCTTTTCAAATGTCGTACTGCATTCTCCCGGTCTTGGTATAATACTCAGAAACCAGATCATCCAACATGATGTGATCCACCACATTGTCCACGGCTTCCCGAATCTTTTTCCAAACACCTGCCGTAACACACTGGTCAGCCCGAGAGCAGTCGTTGTGGTTCTGCTGTCCTGCGCATGGCGCAGGAGCCAGTTCCCCTTCCATCAAACGGATAATCATACCAACCGAGTACTCTTCTGGCGGATGGCTCAACCGGTATCCCCCCTGAGACCCGCGGATGCTCTGTACATAGCCCGCTTTATTGAGTGCCGGTACGATCTGTTCCAGATATTTTTCTGATATCCCCTGGCGCTGGGCAATTTCTTTGAGTGGAATGTACTGCTGCCCATAATGAAGCGCCAGGTCGACCATAAACCGCAGGGCGTACCGCCCCCTTGTGGATATTTTCATCGGTTCTCACCTACCTTTTGCCCCGCGCCGCTTTGGCTCATTCATGCGTATGATGACACGCTTCGCAATCCATGCTGCATCCCACAAGGGGCACGGGATCAATCCCCTGGCGCTGGTAATAATCGCTGATGGCCGCCTTGATAGCCTCTTCTGCCAAAACGGAGCAATGCATCTTCACAGGGGGCAGCCCGTCCAGTGCTTCCGCTACGGCTTTGTTGGTCAAAGCCAAGGCATCTTTTACTGTTTTTCCCTTCACCAGCTCTGTGGCCATAGACGAAGTGGCCACTGCAGCGCCGCAGCCAAACGTCTTGAACTTGACATCCTGAATGACTTCGTCCGGGTCAATCTTCATGTAAATTTTCATAATATCCCCGCACTTTACATTGCCCACCTGGCCAACGGCGTTTGCG
>JAQWCP010000143.1 GCA_028705905.1 Oscillospiraceae bacterium | reverse complement strand
AACCGAATGGAATAGTTGGGGATATCAATCTCGATCTCGTCGCCGTCTTCCACCAGGCCGATGATGCCGCCGCTGGCCCCCTCCGGGGAGACATGGCCAATGGAGGCACCTCTTGTCGCGCCGGAGAACCGGCCGTCTGTAATGAGCGCCACTTCTTTGTCCAGCCCCATACCGGCAATCGCAGAAGTGGGGCTGAGCATCTCCCGCATGCCAGGGCCGCCTTTCGGCCCTTCATACCGGATCACCACCACGTCGCCGCTCTGAATTTTCTTCTCGTAAATGGCTGCAATGGCCTCGTCCTCGCTGTTAAACACACGGGCCGGCCCCTTGTGCTGCAACATCTCCGGCGCAACGGCAGAGCGTTTGACCACGGCGCCTTCCGCGGCCAAATTGCCAAACAAGATGGCAAGACCCCCTGTTTGGGAATAGGGCTTGTCATACGGGTGGATCACCGCTTCGTCCTGAATGGCCACGCCCTTGACGTTCTCTGCCAGGGTTTTTCCTGTGGCTGTCAGCACACTGCCATCCAATGCACCATGCTTTAATAATTCTGCCAAAAGCGCCTGCACGCCGCCCGCAGCATACAAATCCTGCACATGGTGGGAACCGGCAGGTGCCAGGCGGCAGAGGTTGGGCGTCTGCTCGCTGATCTCATTGAGCATCTGCAATTTCAGGGGCAGGCCCCTCTCTTTGGCAATGGCCGTCAAATGCAGCACCGAGTTGGAGGAGCAGCCCAGGGCCATATCTGTCGTCAGCGCATTTTTCAGCGCCGCTTCCGTCATGATGTCTGACGGCTTGATGTCTTTTTTCACCAGATCCACAATCTGCATGCCCGTTTCTTTGGCCAGGCGAATCCGCCCAGCATAAACAGCGGGAATCGTACCATTGCCGGGCAGCGCCATGCCAATGGCCTCTGTGAGACAATTCATAGAATTGGCCGTAAACATGCCGGAACAGGAACCGCAGCCGGGGCATGCATTGTCCTCTATCTCTTTGACGCCTGCTTCATCCATTGTGCCGGCCATAAAGCTTCCCACCGCTTCAAATGCGCTGTTCAAATCTAAATCTTTGCCGTTGAGGTTGGTGGATAACATCGGCCCGCCTGAAACGAAAATAGAAGGGATATTAAGCCGGGCGGCTGCCATCAGCATGCCAGGCACGATTTTATCACAGTTTGGAATGAACACCATGCCATCAAACGCGTGGGCCAATGCCACCGTCTCGCAGGAATCAGCAATCAACTCCCGGGACGCCAAGCTGTATTTCATTCCTTCATGCCCCATGGCAATGCCGTCGCATACGCCAATGGCGCCAAACTCCACAGGCGTGCCGCCCGCCGTGCGGATGCCGGCCTTCACCGCTTCGGTGATGGTATTCAAATGGATGTGGCCCGGTATAATCTCGCTGTGGGAATTCACCACACCAATCAGCGGCTGGGACAGCTCTTGATCGGTATAGCCCATGGCCTTAAACAAACTACGGTGGGGTGTTCTCTCCACCCCTTGTGTCACCTTATGGCTCCGCATACAAAACCCCTCCTGATATCCACAATTGGGAATGGAGACTGCGTCCCCATTCCCAATTGTGTCAATGTTGTCAAATTTGGTTTGTTCTTACTTTTTGCCGCCCCAAAGCATTTTTTCGCGCAGCTCTTTGCCGACAACCTCGCACTGATGCTCTGCTTGCTGTCTCTTGGTGGCATTGAAGTACGGGCGGCCACACTGATTTTCCAAGATCCAGTTGCGGGCAAATGTACCGTCCTGGATATCGGTCAAAACTTTCTTCATTTCTTTCTTGGTCTCTTCCTTGATGATCTTCGGGCCGGTGATGTAATCGCCGTATTCCGCTGTGTCAGAGATGGAGTGACGCATGAAGTTCATGCCGCCGGAGAAGATCAGGTCAACAATCAGCTTCATCTCGTGAATGCATTCAAAATAAGCGCTTTCCGGCTGATAGCCCGCTTCCACCAGCGTTTCAAAGCCGGCACGCATCAACGCGCAAACGCCGCCGCAAAGAACCGCTTGTTCACCGAACAGATCCGTCTCTGTCTCTTCCTGGAACGTGGTTTCCAAAATGCCGGCTCTTGCGCCGCCGATACCCGCACCATAGGCCAGAGCAATCTTCTTGCAGTTACCGGTTGCATCCTGATACACAGCGATGAGATCTGGTACGCCCTTGCCCTCCAGATACTGAGAGCGAACGGTGTGGCCCGGGCCTTTCGGTGCGATCATGAACACGTCTACGTCAGCAGGCGGAACAATCTGCCCGAAGTGAATGTTGAAGCCGTGTGCAAAAGCAAGCGCCTTCCCAGCGGAAAGGTTGGGGCCGACATCCGTTTTGTACAGAGCCGCCTGCCGTTCGTCATTGATCAAAATCATAATGATGTCAGCGGCCTTTGTGGCCTCTGCAGCGGTCATAACCTTCAGACCGTCAGCTTCCGCGCGGGGCCAGGATTTGCTGCCATTGTACAGGCCGACAATGACGTTAACGCCGCTGTCCCGCAGGTTTTGTGCATGGGCATGGCCCTGGCTGCCATACCCGATGATCGCCACGGTCTTCCCCTTTAAATAATTGAGATCACAATCTTTTTCATAATACATTTTTGCCATAATTGAATTCTCCCTTCTCTTTGTTGTCCTCGTGAATGGTATATACTCCCCGCTCTAATGCGATGGTGCCAGTGCGCGCCATTTCCAAGATACCAAATTCCTCCAGCAATTTTAAAAGCGCATCGTTTTTTTCTGTATCGCCGGTGTTGGAAATGGTTAAGGCGCTGCGGGAAACGTCAATGATATTGGCACGGAAGATGTTGCTGATCTGGATAATTTCGTCTCTCGTGTCCCTCATCTCCGCTCTTACTTTGATGAGGAGCAACTCCCGATGGACCGCCTGCTCGGAATCCAGCTTCTGCACAAAAATGACCGGACGCAGTTTCCGAAACTGGCTAATCATCTGCTTCACCATCAAGTCGTCTCCTACCATAATAATGGTCATGCGGGAAACTGTCGGGTCGTTGGTGACGCCAACGGCCAAACTTTCAATATTATATCCTTTGCGGGAAAACAGGCGGGACACCTGAGACAAGACACCGGCACTGTTTTCCACCAAAGCAGATATGGTATGATGCTGCATGTAAACTCTCCTTTCCTGATCAAGCTGCCTGGATGGCCAATTTGATTACTTCAGTAAGAACTGTGTGATGGGCGCACCACCCGCAACCATAGGCCACACCATTTCATCCATGTCAATGATACATTCAATCAGTGCACTTTTGCCGCATTGGATGGCCTCTTTCAACGCCGCATCAAACTCTGCGGCTGTTTCGACCCGAAAGCCCGGCATGCCGAAAGCCTCCGCATATTTGACGAAATCAGGACCGCGGTCCAAATCCGTTTGCGCGTATCGTTTGCCGTAAATCAGGGTTTGCCACTGACGCACCATGCCCAATGCACCGTTGTTGAACAAAACGGTGATGACAGGCGCCCCATAATATTCCGCCGTGGCATACTCATTGCCGTTCATCCGCAGGCAGCCGTCTCCTGTTGCGTGAATCACAACGGTGTCTGGGTTCCCAACTTTTGCGCCAATGGCAGCTCCCAGGCCAAAGCCCATGGTGCCAAAACCACCGCTGGTGAGAAGCTGCCCAGGTCTGCTATAGTTATAATACTGCGCTGTCCACATTTGATGCTGCCCCACGTCCGTGGCAATGATGACATCGTCTCCAAGCTGCCGGTCAATGCATGCAAACACTTCCTTGGGATCCAGCGCGCTGCTCCGCTGACGATTTGGTTCCTTGCGCCAGCTTTCCACTTGGGCAAGCCATTCTTTGTGTTCATATTTGGGCATCTTCTGACAAAGCGCGGACAGAACTTCTCCGGCATCTCCCACGATATGGTGCGCTGTTAACACGTTTTTGTCAATTTCCGAACGGTCAATGTCAATATGCACCACTTTGGCCTGCTGAGAAAACTGAGCCAGATCACAAGTGACACGATCTGAAAATCTCGCGCCCACTGCAATGAGCAAATCACATTCTGTCGTCGTCATGTTAGAGGCATGGGTGCCGTGCATTCCAATCATCCCGGTACACAGAGGGTGCCGGCCCGGAATGGCGCCTTGCCCCATCAGGGTAACCGCCACCGGCGCATCCAACTTCTCGGCGAAGGCTACAAATTCTCCAGAAGCGCGCGACCGTACGATGCCGCCGCCTGCTAAAATCATCGGTTTTTTGGACGTCTTTATCATTTGGAGCAGCACTTCAATATCCTGTTCATCAGGCTTTGGCCGCTTCAGTGTATTTCCAACCCTGCGTGCCAAGGCTGCCAACCTGCCGTGGTTCACATGCTCTTCTTTGGGCAGTGGAGTAAAGTCCACTGATTCTGTTGTAACATTTTTTAAAATATCAATCATAACGGGGCCTGGCCGACCGCCGCCCGCCACAGCAAATGCCTCCCGCACAACATCCGCCAGCTGAGACGCTTCCCGCACCAGATAGGTGGCTTTCGTAATGGGCATCGTAATTCCGGTGATATCCACTTCCTGGAACGCATCCCGGCCGATTAAATTTTCGCCAACGTTGACACTGAGGAATACGACAGGGGAAGAATCCATATACGCCGTGGCAATCCCCGTGGTCAAATTTGTGGCGCCTGGCCCGGATGTGGCAAAGCAGACGCCCACTTTCCCTGTCGACCTGGCATATCCGTCTGCCGCATGGGCTGCGCCTTGCTCGTGGGCGGTCAAAATATGACGAATCTTTTTTCCATACGCATTGCGTTCAAATTCGTCATAGACATTAAGAATGGTGCCGCCCGGATAGCCAAATACGGTATCCACACCCTGCTCCAGCAGACATTCAAACAACACCTGGGTGCTTTTCATCATCATTGTGCAACAACCCCTTTCACTCTTTCCGCTCCATTGCTGTCGGCTGTTGTTTCCTGGAAATAAGCATAAAAGCTTCGTCCTGTATAGGACGAAGCTTTATCTCCGTGGTACCACCTAAATTCACACGGCATGCCGTGCGCGCTTTC
>JAQWCP010000142.1 GCA_028705905.1 Oscillospiraceae bacterium | reverse complement strand
CGAGAGGCAGCGTGGGGACAATACGACTCTTCACGGTACCGTCCTTCCCAGTGACGGTAGAGGCCAGACAGATATAGCTCTTGCCGCCCTTCGACAGATACGCGCCCATGGCAAAGTCCATCTGACCGCCAGTGCCGGAGATATGCTTGAGGCCAGCGGATTCGGCGTTGATCTGGCCAAACAGGTCCACCTCAATGGCGTTGTTGATGGAAACAAAGTTGTCAATCTGGGATATGACGTGAACATCATTGGTGTAGTCTACAGGGGCACCCATCACATCTGGGTTCTGTCTGATATAGTCATACAATTTCTTGGTGCCTGCGGCGAATGCAAAGACCTGACGGCCCTTGTCCAGCGCCTTGTAGCGTCCGGTGATTTTACCGGCGGCAGTCATATCCACAAAGGCGTCCACGTACATCTCGGTGTGAACGGACAGATCCTTCAGATCGGACTGAGCAATCATGGCACCGATGGTGTTGGGCATACCGCCAATTCCCAGCTGCAGGCAGGCGCCGTTTTGGATTTGGGGCACCACCAAATTGGCCACTGCGCGGTCCACATCGGTAGCAGGAGCGCCAGCGCCCAACTGAGCAACCTCGGGGTTGTCCCCTTCCACCACCATAGCCACATCCTGAATATTGATTTCCGTGCCGCTCAGACCATTGACCCAAGGCATATTCTCGTTGACCTCAACAATAATGCACTTTGCACGAGACAGGATGTCGGCAATGTGAGAGCAGGCCAGACCGAAGTTGAAGTTGCCGTGGGCATCCATAGGAGTCGTCTGCAACATGACAACATCGATGGGTGCCAGGTTTTCACGATAGAACCGGGGCAGCTCAGAGTAGCGCATCGGGATGAAATAGCCCATACCCTTGCTCATGATCTTACGGTCCACACCGCTGCAGTGCCAAGAGTGCCAGGTAAAGTGGTCACCGGCATCCTCCGCCTTGGCAATCTCGGGCATCCACATCGTCACGCCTCCGCGAATCTTTACGTCGGTCAACTCGTCCTTGCGGGCAGCCAAAGCCCGGTCCAGGGCAATGGGGTGGTTTGTACACCAGGTATAATCGACCCAGTCACCGCTTTTAATGACTTTAACCGCCTCTTCTGGGGTGGTCAGCTTCTGCTGATACTGTTCCTGATAGTTGTTCATAGAGTCCGCCTTTCTCCGTTCCGTTTCTCACGGCTGAATTTGGGTTGAAATGTTCTGATGTCACACCTTAACTGATTTGCTTGAACGTTTGCAGAATGGGAGATGCCAAACAAGGAAGCGAAATAAATTGTATGTGATATTTTGGGGGTGCGAATATTTTGTATACTAATTATTTGCGATTGCAGTATACCAGCTCCTCCACCTCTTGTCAACAATTTTATCTAAATATTCAAATAAATTTTTCTAATTTTTATGAAAAAAGAAAAAAACCGTCTGAATGGATGTCCCATTTCAAACGGTTTCTGCTTATCTAGACTGTTTTTCTTGCAGCCAAATTAAAACCTCTGCCAAGTGGTCTGCCACTTTGCGTGCCGGAAATGCATCAAATGCCTCTTTGGGCGTGGTTCCTGTGGCAACCGCTACAAAATCCACTTCTGCCCGGGCGGCGGCTTCCGCATCAATGACTGTATCGCCAATATAAAGCGCAATCTCTTTTCTGGTGTCACAACGCCGGATGGCTTCTAAAAGCCCCTCAGGGTGTGGCTTGGGTCGGGCAATGCTGTCCACCCCAACCAGCGTGCGGAAAAACTGGCGTGTACCCGTTGCTGTCAGCATAGCCTCCAGCCGTGCAACCGGTCTTGTGCTTACCACTGCCATCTGACAGTCTCTCGCCTGCAAATACCGCAGTAATGGCAACGTGTCCGGAAACAGCTGCAATGCGCGGGCCATCACCTTGTCTGCTTTTCGGGCGTACAAGCTGCGAAACAGCTCTCGTTTTTCGCCGGACCATTCCCCCGTTACGATACTAAAGCTGTCCTCCAACGTATGCCCAATGGTATGGCGTAGCGTATCATCTGGGTAATCGGGATATCCCATATAAGAGAGCGCATAACGGAAGCAAGTTAAAATTCCCCTTGTAGCGTCCCCCAGCGTATAATCCAGATCGAACAACACAGTATGATATGGCATGTTTCTTCTCCTTTAATGTGGGCGCGGGAAAAAATACCCAAATGGGTACACTCCGCTGCTGCATTGCAGGTACTTGTCCCGAACTACTTGCTCCATTTCCTGTTCCGATAATTTGATGCGAAGTGCGGCGTCGCGCAGTGGGAACGGCACCAAATGCCCTGGCCCTTCCTGGAAGAACAGAGACTGCACAGACACAATCTCTTGCGTGCAGGCAAGCAACGCATTTCTCCTGCGTTCCACGCCCTGAATCACCCACTGTGCCTCCCGCAGCCGGGCAGACAGATACGCTTTCACTTCCGGATCTTCTGTCGTCTTGAGCATATGCCGGTATTCATCACTAATGCAAAGTACCGGAAAATAGTAATCGTTTGTCAATAGTTCAAAATGGCCCGGAAATCTCACCACGAAAACATCCGGATTGAGATAAAGTAAGTTTTGCCGTTTGGAAAATTCGGCGCCAGGCCTTGGATTTAAGGAGCGGATCATTCTACAGGCTTCCCGTACTTTCGTTTCCTCTGCATTGAGGTGGCGGGCAATCAAAGCTGTGTTTCGCTCCGCCATAGCCGCAAGGTATTCCTTTACAATCTGAACAGGCAAAGAATCCGCCGGCTCTTCCCGGCGGAGCAGCTGAAGGCAGAGACAATCCTGCAAATTCCTGGCCCCAACTCCAGCTGGTTCCAAAGAGCGTACCATTTCCAACGCCTCTCCCATAAGCTGCCCGGAAACGCCAAGACAGCGGGCCATCTCCTGCTCTGTTTCCTGCAAATATCCATTGTCATCCAAATTTTCGATGACATACTGCGCCGCCCGTTTCAGCTCTTGAGGTAAATCCAGCAAGCGCAATTGGGCATCGAGATAAAACCCCAGATTCTGTTCTTCTTCAACGGCACCGTAATTTGACATAGGATCTCCCGATTCCCCCGTGTCAGATTCATAATATGGCCTATTTTGTGCATCAGCTGTTTCCAGCCACTCCAGCTTCAGCTCTATTTCATCATCTTCTTTTTGATGATAAGAGTCTTCCACTTCCAGCACTGGATTCTCATGCAACATATTTTCCAAATATATCCGCAGCTCTTGCGCACCCATTTGCAGCATTTTATGATATTGTGCCTCCCGTGCGGACTTTGCCCACTCTTTCTTCGGCGTCTGATTTCTTCCCACCCTGGACTCCCCATCCTTTCTCCAGCCTGCCACAACGCATCGCTCCCTGAATGGCGACGTGGACAGTACCTGCCTTCTCTTGTGAGAGGGCGCCACGCCCGTCTTCCTTTGCTCTGCTTTGTTCGATTATTAGTATACCCTTTGCCACCCAAAAACGCAACTCTTTCTCAACTTGCCTTTGCTTCCTTTTTTTGATATAATAAACTATCTTGGTTTCATCTTCGCGCCACAAAAGCGCCCGGAAACGCCAATTTCCCACATGTGGATTCTGTTTGGGAGGATGCCAGTATGAATAAAAAAAATATATCCCGCCTGCTGGAACCGCGCATCCGGCTATATTTCTTTTTCCTGCTGGCGTTTGCCGCCGTTTCTGCATTTTTTAATTACTACGTAGCGGGAATAGAAGCCGCCGTCGTTGTCATTTTGTATCTCTATTTTCATATGACCAACGTACGCCGCCAGCGTCAAATTTTACAATATATCGAGACCGTTACGTATGATGTAGACACAGCCACGAAAGATACCATGCTCAACTCGCCGCTGCCTATGGTAATTTTCAAACCGGAAACAGAAGAAGTCATCTGGAGCAATGACCGGTTCCTGCAAGTATCTGGCGAACGGGAACACCTGTTTGATACGAAAATCACCAATGCAGTTCCCTCTTTCTCTGCCCGATGGCTCATGGAGGGAAAAACGGAGTGCCCCGAGCTGGTTGATATGGACAAGCGTAAATATCTGGTGTTTGGCCATCTGGTGCGTACAGATGAGAAACACCCGTCTCGCGGGCTTTTGGCAACCACCTATTGGGTTGATGTAACAGACTTCGCCAGCATTCGGGCAGAATATCTCTCCAGCCGCCCGATGATTGCGATTATTGTGCTGGATAATTACGAGGAAATTGTCAAAAACTTATCCGATAATGCAAAATCTGCCATGCTTGCTTCCATTGACGACAAATTGGGTGAATGGGTGGCTCCGGCGGGAGGGCTTTTGTGCAAATACGACCGGGATCGCTATCTGTTCGTGTTCGAGTCCCGCTTTTTACCATCCTTTCGAGAAAACAAATTTGCCCTGCTGGATGCCGTGCGCACAGTTGTCAATCCCGCAGGCATCGCCGCCACGGTCAGCATTGGCATGGGAAAGGACGCAGAAACCATTGGTGATTTGTTCCAATACGCAGCCCTTTCCATCGAGATGGCATTGTCCCGCGGAGGCGACCAGGTTGTCATCAAAAACCGGTTTCAGTTCGAATTTTTTGGCGGAAGGACCAAAGAGCTGGAAAAGCGTGCCAAAGTCAAGTCCCGGGTCATGGCAAATGCCCTTGGCCGCTTAATGGATGACGCATCTCATGTACTGGTGATGGGGCATTTCATGCCGGATCTGGACTGTATCGGCGCATCTGCGGGCATTTGTGCCATTGCAAGAAAAAAAGAGAAAAAAGCATATATTGTCCTGGACCCCGGGAGCAACCTGGCCGCTTCCATGACAACGCGTCTTTCCGCGTTGCCGGAATATGCCGATGTATTCATCTCACCCCAAGATGCGTTGGTCAAAGCCGATAACCGCAGCCTGCTGGTCGTGGTGGATACCAACCGGCCGGAGCAGGTGCTCAACCAGGACTTGCTCATGGCTTGCAACCGGGTTGCCGTCATCGACCATCACCGGCGGGCCGCCACATATATTACAGATGTAGCGTTGAATTTCCATGAGCCGTTTGCTTCTTCTGCCTGTGAGCTTGTCACAGAGCTTATCCAATATCC
>JAQWCP010000141.1 GCA_028705905.1 Oscillospiraceae bacterium | reverse complement strand
ATGGTCTGATACGGAGAATTCTTACCTACTAAGAAGCAGCCGTAGTCGGTGATCAGTGCGGCCAAAGGGGTGGTATTATCCTTGTAGTTCAGCGGAGTGGTGCCGTTGAGATTATTGAGGATAAGGGGCGGAGAATAGACCGAGATGATGGTATCACTGCCCTTTTTCTCGTCCATATAAGCCAGATTGACCGAACCGCCGCCGCCAGGCTTGTTGGTGACAGGCATTGCGGCAGAGACCAGTTTGGTGTCCTTAAGTACCTTGGCGACAGCGCGGATGGTCGTATCCCAGCCACCGCCGGCACCGGCGGGCGCTATGAATTCCATTGCCTTTGCGGGGTAAGCAGGTACTGAGCTGCTTGAGTCGGCGGGCGCTGTACTTGAAACGGCGCCGGAACTTGTCGTGGACGCAGTGCTGCTGCCGCCGCATGAGGTGGCGACTGCACAAATGCTAAGTGCTAAGAAAGTCGCGAAAGTTTTTTTCCAAGCCATGATAATCCTCCTACTAATTTTTTTGACCTGCTCCTGCTTGCAGTGAAAACAAATCAATTTTCCTATCCTTTGTCGTCTATTCCCAAACCCACTGTCTGACAGGAGGTTATTCGGGCAAAACCTGATATACCACGTCGATGATGCTGCCGTCGCGATATTCTACCACGGCGACAATTTTATCGCGGTTGTATTGAATCGGCTCCGGCTTACCGGTCAGGCGTTCAGCCATCTCCTTAAGCTGCTGCATGGTGAAAAGCTTAAGGCCAGATTTGCGCAGCCTTTCCGTAAGGTCGGGGTTGCGCGCGGTGTTAACTGCCACACCATACTCGGTGACAACACAGTCCACGCTGGTCCCGGGCGTGCAGATGGTATTGACCTCATCCACAATGCTGGGGATGCGCCCACGAATGAGCGGCATAGCCATAATGCTTAGTCGGGCAGCACCTGCACAGTCGGGGCCGCCGCCCAGAGCACCACGCAGCTCGCCGTTGGATCCGGTGAGGATATTGCAGTTAAAGTGTGTGTCCATTTCAAGTGCGCTTAAAATGCAGATATCTAGCTTGTTTATGCAGCAGCCGTTGCCAAAAATATTGGCATAGGTACCGGTTTCGGTCTCAATGTGGGTAACATCATTGCACAAGGCGGCGCTGGCTTCAGTATCGAAGCTCTGGACGGCCAGAATTTTTTGTATGTAGCCCTCCTGATGCAGGCGGGTGATTGCTGCGCCGATTCCACCAAGTGCAAAGGCTGCGTGAATATTCTGCGTGCGCATGCGCTCACCTAAAAAGTTGGTGACGGCAATCGGCACCGCGCCGACGCCGGTTTGTACGGAAAAGCCCTCGACAAACAGGCCCGAATATTCGATGACCTTTGTCGTATTCTCGGCAATGAGCAGCTGCTTGGGGTCACGGGTGGTGCGCGCCGCCCCTTTGCCGATCAGGGCGCTGTCGCCAATCTGGTCGACGACGACCACACAGTCGACGTCGCTCTGGTCAATTGAGATAGGGGAGCAGGGATAGGATACCAGATTGTCGGTGATGAGTACCACATTGGCAGCATATTTGGCGTCCACCATGGCATATCCTAGCGCGCCGCAAATATTTTTGCCGGTGCAGCCGGTGGCGTTACCATATTCGTCGGCGGAGGCCACGGCCAGAAAGGCCACGTCAATGTTCAGTTCGCCCGCCTGAATGGCGCGCACGCGGTCGCCATGGGTGCGCAGCACAACGGGATTTTCCAGAATACCTTCCGAAACCGCCTTGCCCAGCTTTCCACGCAGGCCGCTGCTTTCCAGATGGGTGATGGTG
The DNA here is from genome assembly GCA_028705905.1 of Oscillospiraceae bacterium. Taxonomy (GTDB): domain Bacteria; phylum Bacillota; class Clostridia; order Oscillospirales; family Oscillospiraceae; genus RGIG529. The sequence goes on along the minus strand of JAQWCP010000141.1, from coordinate 3,264 downwards.
CCGTCCTTAATGAATTCGACAACCGGATCATGTACGTCGGTCAGGGAGCTTGGCGCCAGCGTCAGATTTTTGATGCCCAGCGCGCGGATAGCCTCCAGCACCGGCAGTACCGTCAAATCTCCGTCGCGAAAGCCGTGGTGGAATGAAATAGTCATACCGTCCTTCAGACCCACGGACCGGATGGCCGCTGTTAAATCGCGCTGAATTTTGTTACCCATATCGGGCGTGCGTTTTTTCAGTTTGCGGTAGGACGCAACCGGTGCGTCGGCGGGCGACAGGGCAAATTCGCCCTGATAGGGAATTAGCTTTTTGTTGTTTATTTTTTCGGGAATGTTTCTGTTGACTGCGTTTGTCAGCATCCGTATGCACCTCCGTCCAGAATGCCGGCGGCGTCGGCCAGCCGGATGACGCGCCGCGCGCGTTCCACCATCGGCAGGTCGATCATTTTGCCGTTTAGGGCGATGACACCTGAGTGTTTTTCTTCGGCTTCTTGGATGGCGCCGAAGGTGCGGATGGCGTAGTCAATTTCCTTGATCGTGGGGGTAAACACTTGATGAATCGGCTTTATCTGGCGCGGATGAATACAGGATTTGCCGTCAAAGCCGAGCTGCTTGATCAGTTTAACTTCTTCCAGAAAGCCCTCGTCGTTGTTGATATCACTGTAAACGGTGTCGAGTGCGTAAATTCCGACTTCGCGGCAGGCCATCAGTAGCAGACCTCTTGCGGTAGCAAGCTCTACGCCCAGTGGGGAGCGGGTGGTTTTCATGCTGGTGACAAAATCCTCAGCACCAATGGCCATGCCAATCAGCCGTTTGGAGGATTTGGCAATTTCACGCGCGTTTAGAATACCCGACGGGTCTTCCAATGCGGCCATCAGCTTAATGGTACCCTCTTCAAAACCGATGTTGCGCTCAATCTTGGCAATCATCGCTTCGGCGTCCCAAACATCTTGTGCACAGGATGTTTTGGGCAGGCGGATGACGTCGGGCTTTGCGCGAACAATTGCTTCCAGGTCCTGACGGCCGGTTTCGGTGTTGATGGCGTTGATACGCACCACCGTTTCGGTATCGCCAAAGTCAATGGTTTTCAGCGCATGGTAGATGACAAAACGCGCGGCATCCTTTTCGTTGACCGAGACGGAGTCCTCAAGATCAAACATCAGCGAATCGGCGCCGTAAATAGTCGCCTGTGCAATATTGGCGGGGCTGCTGCCTGAAACATACATCATGGTTCGGCGCAGCTTTATTTTTTCTGCAACCATTTTAACCCACCTTCCAGTGATAATCGGTCAGCGCCGCGGCGCGGCAGACCGCAGCTGAGACACGGGCGCGTATCGTGCAATCCAAGGCGCCTTTGTCGTCAATACTGACAAACGCTTCGGTAATATCAAACTCTCGCAGCACATCGTTGACGGTGGCGAGAATAGCATTGCCAAACTGGCGCTTGACTGTACTTTTTAAATCAATTTCAAGCCCTTTTCCCGGATTGGGGCTGATTTGCACCAGCACATCGCTCGATTCCAGAGAGCCGGCATAGCTCTTTTTTGTGATTTGACACACAATAATGATCCCCCTTGTTTTGTATATAACGATCGACGTTCAATGCCGAGAATCGCTATTTTTGATTTTGGCAATGATAGGCTTCGCCTCGTCGGAACAGAGAAACTGATAGGTGGTTGGCGGCAGCAAAGCGGCAGTGTCCACCAGTTTGTCCTGTTTGATCAGCGCGCGCACCCGCGAGGCACTGACCGGTGCGCCCTGCTTTTCAAGGCGGTTGATGCAGTGGAACTGGATATTATAAGCCGGCAGTGTCTCAGCCATTACGCTGTTATAGGTTGCGGTGGTGACGTCCAGCGGCTCTTCACCCACAAAGCGGTCGGTGACACCAAGCGCGGGGGCGATACCGGTGCAAAACAGCATGGCGTCCAGCCGGGCATGCGCTCTTGTGGCGACGTGTGCAGTTTTCAAAAAGTAGGTCGGAAAGGTTGCGCCGGAGATCACATAACTCCCCCCGTCAATGAGCGAGACGTTTTTTAGGTCGGCTGTTCCCGCTTGAATCAGCTTTTTGCGGATAGCGGCGGGGAACAGGGAGCGATCTTCCTCTACAACCAGCACAAACAACCGGTCACAGGCGTCGCTGGCCTGTTCGATTAAGTAGCGGTGTCCTAAGGTGAAGGGATTGGCGTTCATCACAATGGCCCCACAGCTGCCGCCGTCTGTTCGTAAGGCCGAAAGGCTGTCCAAATAGCGTGGGTAAGACTTGGCGTCGGTTTCCATCAGCAGCACGTCGTCGGTGCAGATGATGGTATGGAACGCAAGGTCTTCAAACATCACCCGGTTGGCGGGCTTAGTGAACAAAAAAATATTCGCAAGTCCCTTTGCGATCAATTCAGATAGCAATCGGGATATCAGCGTGTTGACAATACCCTCGCCGCGCATGCGCGGATCAATTGCCACGCATTTTATGACGTCGCCGCCGTAGCCCGCACCGCCCACCAGTTCATCGTTATAATAGGCGCCGAGGTAGCGTTCCAACAGCCTGTCCACAGTCAGGCCAAAAGGTTTGAGAAAGGTTTCGACCTGCTGATAATATTTCGGTATGTTAAGAGGAATATCACGTAGTTCAATTTCGCCATACAGCATACCAAATCCCTCCCGATACAACGTGTTATGCTTTTACATAAATAATTCTACTATCAAAGTTGAAAAATGTACAATATTAATATATAATCGAGATTATAAGCAATAGTTATATTAGTATATAGATTTTAAAGTTTGGTATATATTAAAATTAAAATAATATTGTGCAAATCTTCTTTTTTTGCCTTTATTCGCTTTTTCATTTTCCTGAAAAATTATTTTTTCGCAAAAGTATATAATCAAATTTCGCATTTTAAAATTGTCACTACATCAACAAATTATTTTAGGTTAAATGGAGGGGTTGCATGCAGTTGAGAGATTTGGAATATGTCGTAGCTATTGCGCAAACCGGTAGTTTTTCAAAGGCTGCGGCTCAAATGTTCGTCAGCCAGCCGGCACTTAGCCAGGCGGTTGCCCGGTTGGAAGAGGAGTTTGGCTTGCAAATTTTTCACCGCACTCGCGGCGTGATTACCCCTACCGAGGCGGGGCGGGTGCTGCTGGAAGACGGCTTAAGCGTTCTTCAAATGAGCATCCGCATACAAAAGCGCATGTCAGATGTGCAGAATCTGCGCACAGGGCAGGTGTCCATTGGTATATCTCATCTTTACGGAAAGTACTATTTTTC
>JAQWCP010000140.1 GCA_028705905.1 Oscillospiraceae bacterium | reverse complement strand
GAGGTAGGCGAGAACAGAAAAAGCAGGCGTGAGACGATCGAGACCACAGTGCTGCCCAAATCTGTCCTGGATGCCTATGTAATGACAGGTGCAGTGGCGCAGATGCAGGAGGAGGAATATAAAGTCTTTTCTACAGAGACTCAAGTGATGGTCTTGTATTTGGGAGAAGACAATCAGATTTATGAAGCAAGCATGCGTGTTCCGGTAGAAGAAAAGATTGTCATGGATGCGGAAAAAACTTGCTCTTGCAGGGCGGCTTGTCCAGGAGAAGTGTTCGCAACGCCGACCCCGGGTGGCTTGGAGGTGCGGTATCCTGTAGACTTTTCATTTCAAACGCTGACGGAGCTGAAAATGGCAGGGATCTCTGCCGTTACTTTGGAAGAAGGGGAGAAGATAGAGCGTCCGTCTATGGTTGTCAGGATGACGGAAGCGGGAGACCGGATATGGGATTTGGCAAAGCAATATGCTTCCACAATGGAAGATATTTGCGCGGCCAATGCCTTGGAAGACCAAGATTCTGAGCTGCCTGTTGGGCGTCTTCTCCTCATTCCGCACAAGCGATGATCTTAGGGAGGTGAAAGTGCTGAAGCATCCCTTTTACATAAGGGGAAATCGTGAGGGATGCCTAACATTAGAACCACAAGGAGATCGCAGTACACTGTCTATTTTCTGCAACGATGACGAAGGGGGCATTTACCGGGGCGTATTGTATGGGGAGAAGGGGCGACTTTCTCTTGGAACCCTCATCCCCAAAGATGGAAAGCTTGTTTTGCATTGTGTATTGCCAAATCACCAGCTAGAGAGCATTGGAGCAATTGAAAAGGGAGAAGCAATTCTTTCCTATCCCGCTTCCTCTCAATCGACTGATCTGCCAGGTTGGAGGAAAGAGCCGACGCCAGAGCGGTTATTTGATGATCCGGTATTGATGGAAGCGGCGAAGAGAGTGAAGCATGCATGGATCAGGCAAGAAAATGGAGTTTTGTTTTTGGCACTTCTATGGGAACGGGAATTTCCGCTTCTTCCTCTCTTCTGCTTCGCGCAGATTATGCTGTTAGAAAAGAAACGATATGCAGTCTTTGCTTTGGATTCCCGTGGGATGCCAGTTGCATGAGATAAGACAAAACAGGCGGCCGCAAAAGCGGCCGCCTGTTTTGTTGCGTTTGGAGGCAGAATTCATTAGACAGATGATTCGGGCATGGAGCCTTCAGCAATCGCCGATTTGATGGACCTTGCATATGCGTAAACTGGCTCAACGGCTTGTTTTCCATATTGCGCGATCAGAGAAACGATGGCGGAACCAATGATGACACCATCTGCGTGCATTGCCATTTGCGCCGCTTGTTCCGGGGTTGAAATGCCAAACCCAACGGCAACGGGAAGAGGAGAGGATTGTTTTGCCACCTTTACCATGCTGCCGATGTCTGATGTGATGGCACTTCGAACACCGGTGACGCCGAGAGAAGATACGCAGTAGATGAACCCGTGCGCTTCCGCGGCAATTTTGGATATGCGTGATTGGGAGGTGGGCGCAATGAGAGAAATAAAATCCAGACCAAACTGTTTACAGACGGAAGCGAATTCCTCCTTCTCCTCCCAAGGAACATCTGGCAAAATGATGCCGTCCATCCCAATTTCGGAAGCGGTTTTGCAGAACCGTTCCGTTCCATAAGAAAATATTACGTTCGCATATGTCATAAAGACCAGAGGGATGGAAGTTTTTTTTCGCACATTTCGGACCATATCAAAAATCTGGTCTGTTGTGACACCACAGGATAATGCCCGGAGATTGGCGCTTTGAATGACAGGCCCTTCCGCAGTGGGGTCTGAAAATGGAATACCAAGCTCGATCAAATCGGCCCCTGCCCGTTCCAAGGCAAAAATCAGCTTTTCTGTGGTTTCCAGATCCGGGTCTCCACAGGTGATAAACGGAACAAATGCTTTTCCGTGGTCGAAGGCATATTTTACGCTCATTCCACAATTTCCTCCCCTCGATACCGTGCGATCGCGGCACAGTCTTTGTCGCCTCGCCCGGAAAGGTTGACGACAATAATCTGATCTTTTGGTAAGGTTGGCGCAAGCACCCTGGCATATGCCACCGCGTGGGCACTTTCGATGGCGGGAATCACGCCCTCTGTGCGAGAGAGATATTCAAACGCGTCCACTGCCTGGTCGTCGGTGATGGAGACGTATTCTGCCCGGCCCATATCATGCAAGTGGGCGTGTTCCGGGCCGATGCCGGGGTAATCCAGTCCTGCGGAGATGGAGTATACAGGTGCAATTTGACCGTAATCATCTTGGCAAAAATACGATTTCATACCATGAAAAATGCCCAGTCGGCCAGTGGCGATGGTTGCCGCCGTCTCGGCCGTGGAAACGCCTCTTCCAGCCGCTTCACAGCCGATGAGACGAACGGATGGGTCTTCGATAAAGTGATAAAACGCTCCAATGGCGTTGGAACCGCCCCCGACGCAGGCAATCACCGCGTCTGGCAGCTTTCCTTCCAGAGAAAGTAGCTGTGCTTTGATTTCCTTGGATATGACCGATTGGAAATCCCGTACGATGGTAGGAAAGGGGTGGGGACCCATGGACGAGCCAAGAATATAGTGGGTGTCTGCGATGCGGCTGGTCCATTCGCGCATGGTTTCGGAAACGGCGTCTTTTAACGTGGCTGTTCCACTTGTTACAGGGCAAACGGATGCCCCAAGCAGGCGCATTTTGTATACATTAAGGGCCTGGCGGCGGGTGTCTTCTTCCCCCATAAAGATTTTGCATTCCATCCCCATAAGCGCAGCGGCGGTAGCCGTCGCAACGCCGTGCTGGCCGGCGCCGGTTTCTGCAATGACACGGGTTTTCCCCATTTTTTTGGCCAAAAGGATTTGGCCCAGCACATTGTTGATCTTATGGGAACCGGTATGGTTTAGATCTTCCCGTTTGAGATAGATTTTGGCGCCGCTCAGTTCTTCAGTCATTTTTTTGGCGAAGTAGAGGCGGGATGGCCGCCCTGCATAGTCATTGAGCAAATGTGACAGTTCGGTCTGAAAAGAGGGGTCATTTTGATACAAGCAATAAGCTTCTTCTAGCTCAATGAGTGCGTTCATTAATGTTTCGGGTACATATTGTCCACCGTGGGAACCAAATTTTCCATTTGGCATGATTTTCGACTCCTTACAAATCCTGGCTTTGCGAGAATGCCAGGGTTATCTTTTTGCCGCTCCGCTCTGGCTGCACGAACGGCACGGATGATTTTTTCTTTGTCTTTTACGCCGTCTTGTTCTACGCCTGAGCTTATATCCACTGCCCAAGGGCAGAGTTGTTCAATGGCATCCGGGATATTATCCGGGGTTAGACCGCCGGCCAATATCATATGATGCACGGGGGGATCTATCAGGGACCAGTCAAACCGCTGCCCCGTGCCAAGCCCATTGTCCAACAGCACGCGGTCCGCGCTGCTGCGTTTGGCGGCCTCTAGGTCATCTGGACAGCGGACGGGAAACGCTTTCCAAATTTCTGCCGTGGGAAGTGCTTTTCGGAGCGCAGAGAGGTAATCTTCTGATTCTGTTCCATGAAGTTGAATGATTTGAATGGTTCCAGCGTGATACAATTGGCAGATGCGAGATTGCACTTCGTTCACGAAAACGCCCACCGCCGGGATGCTGGGTCGCATTTTGGTGCGGAGCGCTTTTGCCTGCACCTCTGTCACGGCCCGGTGGCTCTTGGGGTAGAAGACAAAACCAGCATAGTCCGGCATGGCTTCATTGATAAAGTCGGCGTCGCAGGGACGAGACAGGCCGCATATTTTGATTTTTGTTTGGCTCATAGAACCTCCTGGCGAAACGCAGAGAGGAGGGCCGCCTTATCTTTCGCCCGCATCATTGCTTCTCCGATGAGAACGGCGTCTACCCGGGCCGCTTTCAGCGGCGCAAGGTCAGAAGGGGCTTGAATCCCAGATTCTGCTACAAAAAGGATTTCTCGGGGAACCAAGGATCGCAGCTTGGCGGCATTTTCCGAATGGACGGAAAAATCTTTTAAATTGCGATTATTGACGCCGATGATACGGGCGCCCGCCGCCACCGCAGATTCAATTTCGGCTGTGTTATGGGCTTCTACCAAGGCGGATAGCCCCAATGTGTGGCAGATCGAAAGATACCGGGAAATGGTGGCGGTGTCTAATAGCGCGCAAATCAGCAAGATGGCGTCAGCGCCCATGCATTTGGATTCGTAAAGTTGGTATTCTTCCACAATAAAATCTTTGCGTATCATGGGGAGAGAAACATTGCTTCGTATGTCCCGAAAAATAGAATCAGAACCGAGGAACCATTGTGGTTCTGTCAGGCAAGAAATGCAATCTGCACCGGCGGATTCATATTCTTTTGCGATCTGTAAATAGGGAAAGTCAGGGTCAATGACGCCTTTGGAGGGAGAAGCTTTTTTTACCTCGCAGATAAAAGAAATCCCGTCTTGATTCAATCGTTGAAAAAATGGGTCATGGCCTTTTGGAATAGAAAAGGCCATTTTTTGTATGGCATCCATAGAAATCTGTTTCTTGGAAAGAGAAACCCGTTCTCTTGCATGTGCCGCCAAATCATCTAAAATCATGATACTTTCTCCTGTTTGTTGGATTGTTCAATAAACTCCATCAATTTTGCATTTGCTTTCCCGCTGTCAATGAGTTCGGTGGCAAGGCGAATACCATCCATTAGGCTATCTGCTTTGTTTGCAATGTAGAGGCCGGCTCCCGCGTTCAAGAGCACGGCATCTCGCTTAGGGCCTAGTTTCCCCTCCAAAATCTCACGCGTAATGGCGGCGTTTTCCACAGGCGTTCCCCCGACCAAATCGTCTTTGCGGCATGTTTGGAACCCAAACTCTTCAGGCGTAATGACATATGTTTCAAACAACTGATCCGTCCACTGACAGACCGTCGTGGGAGAAGACAAAGAGATTTCATCCAATTGATCTTGCCCATATACCACCATCCCGCGCTTGACACCCAAATTGGCAAGCACATGAGCCAGCGGTTCCACCAATTCTTCTGTATAGACGCCCAAAAGCTGCATAGTTGCGGC
>JAQWCP010000139.1 GCA_028705905.1 Oscillospiraceae bacterium | reverse complement strand
CAAATATTGTGAGGGGTCAAACGATGGTACATGTTGCTCAGGTGCGTTTTTACTGGTGCTACCGCTATTTTAACAATAGCGGCTGTTTTCATGCGCCTGTAACCGGATCAGTGCAGTAATACGAAACGTGGACCATCGTAATGCGGCAGCCCGGAGAGGGTTGCCGCATTTTTATCCTCATTAAGAAGGAGGAAGAAAAATGGTCGTTATTATGAAAGATGGATTTACGCAAGATCAATTAAATGCCGTTGTCCACGAGATGGAAACAGGGGGCGTCAAGGTGATGATTAGCGAGGGAAGTGAAACCACGATTTTAGGCGCAGAAGGAAACGCGGCCAATTTGGATCAGGACAAATTGGGCGTATTGCCTGGGGTAGCCCGGGTGATGGTTGTAACAGAGCCATGGAAAAAAGCCAATCGGAAGTATCACCCAGACAACACGGTGGTTGAAGTGGGTACTGCGAAGATCGGCAGCAATCAAATTGGTATCATTGCCGGGCCCTGCTCGGTGGAGAGCGAATCGCAGATTGTGGAGATTGCAAATGCAGTCCGGGCGTCCGGCGCTTGCGCCTTGCGGGGCGGTGCGTTCAAACCGCGCACATCGCCGTATTCTTTCCAAGGTCTGGCCCAGGATGGGATCAAACTGTTGCTGGAAGCCAAGCAACTAACGGGGATGCCCATTGTAACCGAAATCATGTCTACGGACAATATTGCCATGTTTGAAGAATGCGTGGATATCATTCAAATTGGCGCGCGGAATATGCAGAATTTTGATCTATTGAAGCAGGTGGGGCGAACCAAAAAGCCGGTGCTGCTCAAGCGCGGCCTGTCCTCAACCATTGAAGAGTGGCTTATGTCTGCGGAATATATTATGTCGGAAGGCAACGACCAGGTTATATTATGTGAACGGGGCATCCGTACGTTTGAAACATTCACAAGGAATACGTTGGATTTAAGCGCCATTCCCGCCATCAAATCGGTCAGTCATCTGCCGGTGGTGGTAGACCCGTCCCACGCTTGCGGCAAGGCGTGGATGGTAGAGCGGATGTCCATGGCGGCTATTGCAGCTGGGGCGGATGGCCTGTTGATCGAAGTACACAACGACCCGAAGAACGCACTGTGCGACGGCGCCCAGTCCATCACACCGGCAGAATTTGACACACTCATGGCGAAGCTCCGTTCTATGGCGCAATGCGTGGGACGTTCCATCTGACGGAGGGACAGGATGAAACAAATTGCAATCATTGGTTTGGGGCTGATTGGGGGTTCGCTGGCCCTGGCGCTGCGTGGATTGGAAGGATATGAAATTATAGGCGTGGCCCGTTCAGAAAACACCCTGCGCATTGCCAAAGAACGAGGCGCCGCAGATATTCTCACGCAGGATGGAAGGGCGGCCATTCAGCAAGCGGACGTGACGATTTTATGCCTCCACCCTCAGGGCATTGTAGATTTTCTCAAAGAACATCAGGGGGCGTTCAAAGAGGGCGCATTGGTGACGGACGTTTGCGGCGTCAAGACGGCTATTATGGAAGCGGCTGCCGTTCTGCCGGATACCGTTGACTTTATCGGTGGTCACCCCATGGCGGGCCGGGAGACCAGCGGGATGGCCCATGCAGAACGGGAATTGTTCCGGGGGACGCACTACCTCTTGACCCCAGGAGAAAAAAGTACGCCGGAGCACATTGCATTGCTCCGGCGTATGGCAGAATATTTGGGATGCCGCGATGTGGTGCTTACCACACCAAAGCAGCACGATGAGCTCATTGCATATACCAGTCAGGTGATGCACATCATGGCGGTGGCTGTTTGTGATGATCCTGGTTTGTTCTCCTGCCGCGGGTTTGAGGGGAACAGCTTCCGGGACTGCACCCGTGTGGCAGCGCTGGATGTTCCCCTTTGGACACAACTTTTCTCTATGAACGCCCCCGCTCTTTGCGGCATGATTCAAAGGCTGGAGGAAAATTTAAAAAGCTATCGGGAAACATTGGAATCTGGTGATAGGAAACGGTTGTCCGAGAAATTGGAATACTCTGCAAACCGCAAACGCCAGATGAATTTGGAATAAACGCTAGTGGACTTCCGACGGATTGACGCATGCGGCTGCGTTTGCCGCCTGCTCCCGTTCATATTTACGGTTGCGGTAAAACAGAAACAAATCGAATGACACCATTAAAAAGTTGATGATGTAGAGGATCATGACTAGGTCCGGGCTGAATAAGATCTTATGTATGATACCGCAGATATAGCCCAGATTGACAATAATGGAGAAAAAGGGGCTTTTTCCACCTGTGGAGCGGGATTTCAGCGACTTGTAAATATTGATGGGCCATGCGATTCCGAAGCAAAGGAGCATACCAGCTTCAAAAATAGACATTTAACCCTTCCTTTCTGACCGAGAGAGGCCATTCCATGTATTTTCTTTACAGTAATCGAGAGAATATCTCAAGGGAGAAGCAATGGGGAGCAGCGCATTCTCAGCGGGTCGTAGAAAGCACACATAATCAACATGGAAACATCGTATCGAACCAGCTTCGCAGCCGTTTTGGCCTGCGAAGCTGGTTCGTTTAAAAACCAAAGGGAGATCAAAACAACTGATGTTCCAGCATGTGCGCCGACAAATGGTTATTTCATTCCCGCTGCCGCCCAGTCCTGCTTGAACCGGGTAATTCCCATGTCTGTCAAAGGATGCTGGAACATTTTCCCCAACACGTCAAAGGGAATGGTGGCAATGTCCGCGCCGGCCTTGGCGCAATCTGTCACGTGCATGGGCGTGCGGATGCTGGCCGCGATGATCTCTGTTTTGATGTCATGCAGAGTGAAAACATCCACGATTTCTTCGATGAGAGCAACACCACTGTTGCCCATGTCGTCCATCCGCCCTACAAACGGGCTGACAAAGCTGGCGCCGGCCCGCGCGGCCAGGAGCGCCTGGTTGGCGGAAAAGACCAAAGTCACATTGGTACGGATTCCTTTTTTGGCAAGCGCTGCGGTTGCCTTCAGTCCCTCTTTGGTCATGGGCACTTTGATGACAATGTTGGGATGGAGTTGAGAGAGGTCCAGAGCCTCTGTCACCATCTCGTCCCCTTTGTCGCTGAGAACCTCCGCACTGATGGGGCCATCCACGATTTTTGCAATTTCCCGTACGACGGTCTTAAAGTCACGGCCTTCTTTGGCGATTAAACTTGGGTTGGTGGTGACGCCGGAGAGTACGCCCCAAGAGGCCGCCTCCCGGATGTGATCTACATTGGCAGTGTCGATAAAAAGCTTCATTCCTATTCCTCCTAGTTTTTTTCCATTCAATTTGCATGGGAACAGTATATGCAGATTTTGCGCAGAAGTCAATAACAGACCGAACCAAAAACTGGGCTGGGATGGATGGAAGGGCCGGGAATTCGGTAAAAATAATCTATATTTTCAAAATAGGATATGCTATAATACGAAAGAATACAAAAACTACGGGAAGAAAAGAGGACGCTATGAGATTCCAAATTTTAGCAATTGGAGATGTTGTAGGGGACGCAGGTGTGCAGCATTTGACACGGGTGCTGCCGGGTCTGAAGCGATTGAAGCAAATTGACTTTGTGGTTGCAAATGGAGAAAATGCAGCCGGACTTGGTCTGTTGCCCCGGCAAGCAAGGGAGCTGCAAACGGCAGGTGTTGATGTGATCACATTGGGGAACCACACCTGGGCAAAGCAGCAGATCTTTCCTATGCTGGAAGAAGTTCCAAATTTATTGCGGCCCGTTAATGTATCCTCCCGTATGCCAGGACATGGATTTGGTGTGTTTCACGCAGGAGATTTGAGAGTGGGCGTGATCAATTTAATTGGCCGCTGTGGCATGGATTTTGGCCCGGACAATCCGTTCCCTGTGGTAGATGCGCTGCTCAAAAAGATGAAAGCAGACTTGATTTTAGTGGACTTTCACGCAGAGGCCACCAGCGAAAAGCTGGCCATGGCCTATTATTTGGATGGGCGGGTGGCTGCTCTGTGGGGGACGCATACCCATGTACCCACGGCAGATGCACGTGTTTTCCCAAAAGGGATGGGGTATGTCACCGACCTGGGGATGACAGGTCCGGTTGAATCTGTCCTGGGGATTCGTCCCGAGCAAAGCGTGACCACGTTTTTGGGCGGCATAGCCGGCCGGTATGAAGTGGCATCTGGGCCTTGTAAATTAGAGGGGTGCCTTTTCACAGCAGATTTGGAAACCGGATTGTGCGAAACGGTGGAGCGCATTTCGATCTTATAGATGGAGGCAAGTATGATTTCTTTTATCCATGGAGCGGATTTTCACTTGGATAGTCCGTTTTCTGCCCTGCCACCCGAGCGGGCGGCGGAGCGGAGAGCGGAGCAGCGCACGTTGTTTGCATCATTGGCGCACTTGGCAGAAGAAGTGGACCTGGTTTTTTTGGCAGGTGATTTGTTCGATGGGGAGCGGATCTACCCGGAAACGGTGGATTGCATCCGGCAGACCTTGGGGCAGATTAGCGCGCCTGTTTTCATCGCGCCAGGCAATCACGATTGGGTTTCCCGACAGTCGCCGTACCGTCAGGTGGATTGGCCGTCCAACGTACATATTTTTGATTCAGAATCCATTACATCTGTCTGTTTGCCGACGCTTGGTTGCACTGTGTATGGCGCGGGCTTTTTGGTACCAGAGTGCCACCGTTCCCTGCTGGAAGGGTTTCATGCGCCAAATGGAGATGGAACGTATCAGCTCATGGTGCTGCATGGCGAGGTGGGTAGCGGTGTGGGTGCTTATAACCCCATAACAAAAGAGGAAATTGCGGAGAGTGGACTGCATTATCTGGCCTTGGGACACATCCATCAATACAGCGGCCCTCAGAAGGCGGGAGAAACCGCATATGCTTGGCCGGGCTGTCCCCAGGGGCGAGGATTTGATGAAACGGGAGAAAAAGGTGTTTTGCGTGGGCAGGTGGATGAAGCGGGCGTGACATTGGAGTTTCTCCCACTGGCAACCCACCAATATTGGGAGCAAACGATCCCCCTCCGGTTAGACGAGGTCCCTTTGGAGACCATCCTGGCGGCGCTGCCGGAAGAGACAGAGGAAGA
>JAQWCP010000138.1 GCA_028705905.1 Oscillospiraceae bacterium | reverse complement strand
TCGCTCTCCCCAAAGGAGGCCAGCTCTTCACTGTAAAGAGAGTTGGGAGACCAGACGCCAGCGGGGATCATATTGCCCTTGTACAGCTTCAGCTTCACTTGTCCGCTGACCGGCTCCTGTGTTTTATCTACGAAAGCGGAAAGTGCTTCTCGCAGAGGCGTATACCACTGTCCGTTGTAGACCAGCTCGGCAAATGTAATGGCAAGGCGGGCTTTGGCATGGGCGGTATCTTTATCCAGCGTGATGGTTTCCAGCACTTCGTGGGCTTTATAGAGGATTGCGCCACCCGGCGTCTCGTAGACACCCCGGCTCTTCATGCCGACCAAGCGGTTTTCCACCAGGTCTAAAATGCCGATGCCGTTTTTGCCGCCCAGATCGTTCAGTGTTTCAATGATTTTGGTGCAGCTCATGGCTTCACCGTTGACGGCGACGGGTGTGCCGCTTTCAAAGTCAATGGTCACATATGTGGGGGCGTCCGGGGCTTTTTCCGGGGTTACACTCATCTCCAAAATTTCATCGTACTTTGGTTCGTTCCCCGGGTCTTCCAGATCCAGGCCCTCATGGCTCAGATGCCACAAGTTTTTATCTTTGGAGTAGTTGGTCTCCCGGTTGATCTTCAAAGGCACATTGTGGGCCTCTGCATAGGCGATTTCATCTTCCCGGCTTTTCAGCTCCCAAGTCCGCCAAGGGGCAATGATCTGCATTTCCGGTGCAAATGTCTTGATGGCAAGCTCAAACCGGACTTGATCGTTTCCTTTGCCGGTGCAGCCATGGGCGATGGCATCAGCACCTTCTGCAATGGCGATCTCGGCGATCCGCTTTGCGATGATGGGACGGGCAAACGAGGTGCCAAGCAAATACCCCTCATAATTGGCCCCGGCTTTCATGGTGGGGATAATATATTCATTGACAAATTCATCCGTCAAGTCTTCCACATATAATTTGGATGCGCCGGTTTTGATGGCCTTTTCTTCCAGACCATCCAGCTCTGTTCCTTGCCCCACGTCACCAGATACGGCGACGACCTCACAATTGTTGTAATTTTCTTTCAGCCAGGGGATAATAACCGATGTATCCAATCCGCCGGAATAGGCGAGAACCACTTTTTTAATCTCTTTCATACGTTTTGCTCCTCCATATGATTTTCAGTAGGGCCATTGTACCATAGCGTGAATGATTATGCAAGTAGATAATTTCTCACTTTACCTGTATGATCTTGTGTATTTTGCGCAATAAAATGAATATACATCGAAAATAATGAATAAAAAACCGGAAGGAGCCAAAGAAAAGGCGCCTTCCGGTTCTGAATATTTAAGCGAAAAACACGGTCTGTATCCATTGTGCAAACGGGACATAGACCAAAGGCAAAAAAACGGCGGGCAGCATGTTGCCTGCGCGGATCTTTTGGTCGGATAATTGGAGCATGTTAAATGCGATCCCCATAATCACTGTGCCGCCGACGGCGGAAAGCTCTGTAATGGATGCAGTTTGTGCAGCCAGCAAGGGCCCAATGGCGGTGGACAGCAATGTGAGCGCTCCCTGGTAGAGCAACAGCGGAATGGCGGAAAAAGCGACGCCGATCCCCATAGAAGCAGAGAGGGTGATAGCGGTGACGCCATCGATGACCCCTTTGGAAATGAGGATGGTATAGTTGTGGTTCAGTCCCGCCTCAAGGCTGCCCATAATGGCCATGGAACCCACACAGAACAGGACGGAAGCGGAAACGAATCCTTCGGTAAATTGGTTGTTGGCCCGCTTGCGTACCAACTTTCGCCGCAACAGCTCGCCCACATTGTCCAGACGATCCTCGATGCGCAGTGCCTCGCCCAAGAGGATGCCGAGCACCATACATATAATAATGCAAAGCAGGTTTTTGCTGCTGACGGCAGATTGAACGCCAATGACCATGACACAAAGACCCAATGCCCTTGTGAGACTGAGGGAAAGGTTCGCGCTAAGCCGTCCCCGCAGAAAAATGCCCAACATACTTCCGACCAAAACCAAGAGAGCGTTTACAATTGTGGCAATCAAAATTCAGTTCCCCCTGACAGAAGAAAAAATCACCCATAACGTGTAACATCATACAATGTTCGACTTTTCCTGTCAAAGGGTTTCCGGCAGGGAAAGCTGTATAAAGGTCGTGGCCGAAGGGTTATCCATATATTTTCCCAACCACATAATTTACAAATCGGATGGGGAGAACTTTGGACATACAAACAAAGAGCTTATATTTTGCGCCCGCTACATAAAACGGTTTGGGGGATGATTTGGAGATGATGCGCAGAATACAGCGGGCAATGACCAGAGGCGACATTCCGTTTTCCTCATCCCGTTCCATCGCCTGCACGGCACGAACGATGGCCCCGCCGTACCATTCCTGGCCCGCAACATTCTTTTGTCGGGCAGCGGTAAATCCGGTTTTGGCGTCCCCTGGCATGACGGCGGAAACTGCAATATGAAATGGCCGCAGTTCGTTTGCAAGGGCCAAAGTCAGGTCGTTGATGGCAGCTTTTACGCAGGAATAAAATGCCTGGAAGGGGATGGAAAGAGGTGCCGCCACAGAACTGAGATTGACAATGTGACCGCCGCCGGTTTGACGTAGATAGGGAATGGCGCATTGAATACAATGCAGGGCGCCAAAAAAGTTGACGTCAAATAGTTGCTTGGCGTCGGCGGGATCTGTAAACTCCACCGCACCGGAAATTCCAAAGCCGGCATTATTCACCAGCACGTCAAGCCGGCCTTCCTGATGGAAAATTTGATGCATGGCAGCCTGGACGGCGGTCTTGTCCCTGATATCTGCTGTGATATGCGCAACGCCGTGACGGCTTTCTCCGTGACGGCTCAGCTCGTAGACGGAGTACCCGTTTTGAAATAACAAATCAGCAGTACAGCGACCGATGCCGTTGCTGCCGCCTGTGACCACCGCGACTTTTTTCATGCGTGACGCTCCAATACTTGGGCAATGATGTCCATTGCCTCATCCAGAATGGGCTCTGTATGGGTGGCCATGTAGCTGGTGCGGAGTAGGCATTCGGCGGGCGGCGTGGCAGGTGGCAAGACGGGGTTGACATAAACACCTGCTTCGTACAACTCCTTTGCGATGACAAGCGTATCATACATACTATGAGTATAGATGGGCACGATGGGCGTTTCCGATGGCCGGATGGGGATGCCGCGCTGCTTCATGCCGCGCCTGACATACTGAGAGACGTGGGCCAGCTGGGAAACCCGCTCCGGATGCGCCCGCAGGTAACGCAGGGCGGCCAGGGCGGCGGCACAGTTGGAAGGCGGGATAGAGGCCGAAAAGATGAATGGACGGGACATGTGCCGAACATATTCCACAACGGCTTCATCTGCAACCATATAGCCACCCAGGCTGGCCAGAGATTTGGAAAAGGTGCCCATAAAGATATCCACTTGATCGGCAAGACCAAAATAGTCGGCGGTTCCCCGGCCGCCGGTTCCGATGACACCCAGACCGTGTGCGTCATCTACCATTGTACGGGCCCCGTATTTTTTGGCGAGAGAAACAATTTCGGGCAAATTGGCAATGTCACCGCCCATACTGAACACACCGTCTGTGACGATCAGCTTTCCGGCAGAGTCCGGGATGTGCTGCAAAACCCGTTCCAGCTCTTCCATATCGTTGTGCTTGTAGCGAAGCATTTTGCCAAAACTGAGGCGGCAGCCATCATAGATGCTGGCGTGGTTCTCCCGGTCGCAGATGACATAGTCTCCCCGGCCCACCAGTGCGCTGATGATGCCTAAATTGGACTGAAACCCCGTAGAAAAAGTAACAGCAGCTTCTTTCCCCAAAAAGTCTGCCAGCTCCGCTTCCAATTCCAAATGCATTTGTAATGTACCGTTTAAAAACCGGGAACCGGAGCAGCCAGAACCATATTGCTGCATGGCGTCCATGCCGGCCGCAATGATATCAGGATGTACCGTAAGGCCCAGATAGTTGTTGGAGCCCAGCATAATGCGGCGTTTTCCTTCCATCACAACCTCGATGTCCTGCTTGGACTCCAATGCGTGAAAATATGGATATATATTCTGTGCTCTTGCTTCTTCTACATCTGTATACTGAAAACATTTTGTAAAAAGATCCAAAATAAAGTGTCCTCCCCTGCGTCATTTTCTGGCAATTATTGTATTCCATTTTTCATGTGCTGTCAAATGGTTCTCGCCGAAGAACACGAGAAGAAAAAACGCATAGAAAGCCACAAGAGAGCGGCAGGGTACATGTACCCTGCCGCTCTGAATAGTTTTCCTGGTTCCTGCCTTGAGCCATGAAGTATGGGCTACGCTTTGCCTAAATTTTGCTTGAGCGTCTGCAGCTCATCTTTTAGCTCGTGGGGGAGCGTTGGTCCAAACATCTCATAGAGTTGTGCAATACTGTCGACCTCTTCACGCCAGAGGGCCTGGTCCACCTCCAGAAGGCCGGAAAGGGTTTCCAGGGAAAGATTCAAATCTTCCAGATTGATGTCCTTGGGATAGGGGAGGAATCCAATTTCCGTTTCTCTTGCATCTATCTCATCAAAGCAACGGGCCATAATCCATTCCAGGACACGAAGATTATCTCCAAAGCCAGGCCACAAGAAATGACCTTCTTCATCGGTTCGGAACCAGTTGACGTTGAAAATTTTGGGTTTATTTTTGATTTTCTTTTCCATATCGAGCCAATGCTGCCAATAATCTCCCATATTATAGCCACAGAAGGGGAGCATGGCCATTGGATCCCGCCGGACGACACCAACAACGCCGGTGGCGGCGGCAGTGGTCTCTGACCCCATGATGGAGCCGACAAACACCCCGTGCTTCCAGTTTCGGGACTGATATACCAGCGGGGCGGTTTTGGCCCGCCGGCCGCCAAATACGATGGCGGAAAGGGGAACGCCTTTTGGATTTTCAAACTCGGGAGAAATGCAGGGGCAGTTCTTCGCAGGGGCAGTAAACCGGGAGTTGGGATGGGCGCCTTTTGTTTCGCTATTGCCGTCCCAAGGCTTTCCGGTCCAATCCAGAGCGTGCTTGGGCGGGGTATCGGTCAGCCCTTCCCACCACACTGTGTTCTGGT
>JAQWCP010000137.1 GCA_028705905.1 Oscillospiraceae bacterium | reverse complement strand
TATTTCAAAAAGATGTAAGGCTTGTTGCAAAGAATGGAAAGCTGTATTATCTTCCGGAAGAAAATTAATAGCGCTGCCATGCTTAAGGATAATGGCAATCTACTTTGGTGACGGACAATTGCAGATCTGTCTGGAATGATGTCTGTATGTAAAAGGACAGCTTATGCCATAAGAAATGAAAAGACCACCCTGCGCAATACGAGATTTTCTGAGCGGCTACGCAATGGTGGATAACTTTCGCTTTCGTTTTATACCCGCGCTTACGATTACCAAACCCTCGCTTACGATTATCGGCAAAAGGTTTCACCGTATCAAAATTATGAGCCTTTGCCAATTTTAATGATAGAATGCAGAAAGCATTTGCAATAGATTCTGTTAATCCTGATACTCGTCCTCAGACGCAGGCCAAGCGTTTTCTTGGCCTGTTTCTACACCTTCTTAAAAAAAGACTTCAAATCGTACGATTTGAAGTCTTTTTGTCTTTCAAAAAAGCTGAAAAACCATGTCCATGTCATAGGATCTTTTTTTCAATAAGAGTAACAGCGTGAGCTGCCATTCCAAGGCCTGATCCGGTAAAGCCCATGCCTTCTTCGGTCGTTGCTTTCAGATTGATTCGATCGGGATCAATCCCTAAAGCCAACGCGATATTTTTCCGCATGGCGGGAAAGTATTTGGAAAGCTTGGGTGCTTGGGCAATGATGGTGGCATCAATGTTTTCAACTTGCCAGCTTTGGTGTTCCAAGAGCTCCGCCGTACGCCGTAATAAGACCAGGCTGGAAATGTCAAGTAAGGAAGGATCGCGGTCTGGAAAATGAATGCCGATATCTCCCAAACCGGCAGCGCCCAAAAGCGCGTCCATGATCGCGTGCACCAGTACATCTGCATCGGAATGCCCAGCAAGTCCACGATCAAAAGGAATGGTTTCCCCGCCTAAAATCAATGGCCGGCCGGGAATCAGCCGGTGGGCATCATATCCGTGGCCGACTCTCACAAAAAAGACTCCTCTCTTCTCCATTGGCAGATTCCCTCTGCCATAGCAAAATCAGCTGGTGTGGTCAATTTGATATTTTCCGGAAGCCCTTCCACCAGTGAGACCTGCATACCAAGGCGCTCTACGGCACTGCAATCGTCTGTGATGGGCCAATTTTCCTCCACAGCTTTTTGAATTGCGCCTTTGATCAGAGCAGCGTCAAAGACCTGGGGTGTCTGAACAGCGCAAAAAGCATCCCTATCCGGCGTACCCGTGAACACACCGTTGGAAACCGATTTAATAGTGTCATGCAAGGGAACGGCGGGCGCGGCCGCGCCGCATAGGGCCGCAGTTTGAATGACGGAAGCAATGAGTTCCTTTGTCGCAAAAGGACGCGCACCATCGTGGATGGCAATCAATTCTGATTGGGAGGAGACTGAGAGCAAACCAGAAAAGACGGATTTGACCCGCGTTTCTCCGCCGATGACCACTTGTGTTGCTTTCGAAATATCATATGTGCGGCAAAGTTGGCCGACGGTGACCAAAGATTCCTGTCGTGTCACCACGACGATTTCGTGGACAGCAGGACACCGCTCCAAAGCCAAAAGGGTATGGACTAAGACAGGGATGCCATCCAGTGCTTCGAAAATTTTATCCCGCTCGCCCATACGGGTCGAGCGTCCGGCCGCCACCACGACAGCGCTGCAAAAGGGGGCAGGCGGCGGATCGGGCAGGAAACGTTTTCTAAAAAAACGTACCATAGTGTGTTCCTTTCTGTTGCTTGGACTAGCACTCAACCAATCTGTTGATTTTCGTTTCAATTTCTTCGTAGCTGGAGGACTGAGAAAGAACCAGTTCGGAGATCAAAATTTGTTTGGCAGAGTGAAGCATCTTTCGTTCTCCTGTGGATAAGCCTCGTTGATGATCGCGGATCATCAGGCTCTTGACAACTCTTGCAACTTCCATCAAATCACCGCTTTTTAAACGCAGCATATTTTCACGATACCGCTGGTTCCAGTTGGAAGTGGACTCTACTTCAATGGTTCCCATGGAAGCAAGAATCCGCTTGGCGCAATCGGAATCGATAACTGGACGAATTCCGATTTCCTTGCAATGATCTGTGGGAATCATAACCATCATCCCAGTAGCAGGTAGCTTTAAAATATAATAGTGTCTGACAACTCCGTTTATGCTTTTTTCTACGATGTTATCAATCACACCGGCGCCATGCATGGGATGGACGATTTTATCGCCGACTAAAAACATGCTTCTCTCACCTCCTAGAGCGTATCTGTTTCTATTTTAAGGCATTTCGGCGTATTTAGCAAGCATTTACGGGAAAAATCGAGCAGAACATCAGAGAAAGAGGTTCTTTATCATTCGTTTTACGTTAAATAATCAATTGAAATAGAAAATCGGCGCAGCAATGCTGCGCCGATTGAACACTTAAAATTAGCCTTTTAAAATTTGTTTTGCAATATCGTCAGATGCCTCTGTAATAAATGCGATGTCAGTTTCTTTTGCAGTTTCGCGGTTTGCGGCGAAAATATCGTTCCGGGAAATGGCGGAGACATTGAATTTCCGTGCGCCAGCCATGAGCTGCTGCAATCCAGCCGTCAGTTTGTCAGCCAGCGTCCATACGGCAATTGCACCCAGCGGGATCTTTTTGATCTCTTCCGAACCGACTTTCATTTTGACATCATGATAACCAGCAAAGATTTCTTCCGGGGAGCTGCCGAACTCTTCCAAGATATGCTTGGGAAGGGCATCCCAGTTGCCAGATACCTTTTCTCTCCGGTCGGGATAGAGCGCGCCCTCAATATTGGAACCCAAGAAACCAGGGATCATAAGGGAGCGGCCCATGCAGACGAGTTTGGTATATTTTCCGCCCAAAGCCAGCGCTTTGAAAATTTGGTCTTCTCTGGCAATGCCGCCGGCAAACGCCATATCCACGACATCGTGGCCGGCATCTTCCAAGAGCTTTGCATATTCATATGCTTTGGCATGCAGGAAGATAGAAGGAACGCCCCAGCTTTCCATCATATTCCAAGGGCTCATGCCAGTTCCGCCGCCGCTGCCGTCGATGGTGAGAAGGTCCAGCTTGGTTTCTGTTGCAAGGCGAATGGCCATTGCCAATGCTTCCATACCATAAGAACCGGTTTTTAAAGTGATGCGGGTGAAGCCGAGGCCACGCAGATATTCAACGGAATGATGGAAATCTTCCCGCACCTGTTCCCAATTGGACAAATTGGTTCCGCCCAAACGGCTGTGGCGTGCAAATGATTTGATGGCGCCGTCTCGATAAGCCTCCTGTACTTCCAGGAGGGTAGGATCAGGATCCACCACATAGCCACGATTTTTCAGGAAAATGGCATAATCCAAATCGGTTACCTGAATTTCGCCGCCAATGTCTTTTGCGCCTTGGCCCCATTTTAATTCGATGATGGCCTTATCGCCATATTTCCGGGCCACATATTCTGCAACGCCGTTACGGGTATCTTCAACGTTCATTTGAATGATAATTGCACCATAACCATCGTTGTATTTCATATAGGTTTCAATTCGGCGATCCAATTCAGGCGCAGAAACAATTTTGCCATTTTCCAAGACAGAGCTTTTGTCCACGCCCACCACGTTTTCTCCGATAACTGCCGGAATACCAACAAGGGAAGCGCCAGTCGCAAATGCATCCCAATATTTTGCGGCGACAAAAGTAGAACCCAAAGCGCCTGTCATCATGGGTGCGCGGATTTTGGTTTTGACTGCTTTACCAAATTCTGTCTCTAATGTCACATTGGGAAAAATGCAATCGTCAGGATTGGTAGAAAGTCCGGGTGCCAATCCTTCTGCACCATAGCAATATCCCTGGATACGCAGATTGTTATAGCTCACGCCGACATGGTAATTATTTGCACTGCCAGCCGTTACCAATCCAAAGTCACGGGGGTACAGCATTTTTCTGCCCTTCATACTGGACAGCCAAGTTTCACATTTGCCTTTGCAATCGGCGCGGCACAGAGTACAAAGACCGGATTCTGCAGGGTTGCCGCGATTGGTGGTGTTCAATACGTCATTGCTCTTTTGATATTGCATTGGATAAAGCCTCCCGTTCTATAATATGTATGCTTTCCTTATTGCACAAGATGCACGTTTTTTTGCCTTTCGGCAAAATATTGCAAGAGACCAGAGGAAAATCTCCAAATGATCTTTTTTACAATGGTGGTATTATAGCATATTAAAGCACTGCATGTAAATACCTTTTTATATTTTCTGTAATTTTATAGTCATAATCATTCAAAATATCAAAATAAACACTTGTTTCATACGATTATAACGTGAAATTTGCAAGAATGATAGGGACATAATGCAAAACAATGAAGGAAGAATTGCAAAAGGGGAAATGATGCAAGGGATCATTCAGAACCAAAGCGTCTGGAAGTATTCCGTCTTTTTTGAAAGTTACAAATTAAATAGTTGCAACTTTTAAAATTGAGAAAAAGCAGGAAGAGGAAAAGATGCGGAGAAAGAAGAAATCAAGGTTCTATTCCGATGGGAACAGAACCCTGACTGCTTCACAATCATATTTGAGCCATGTCAAGAAGATGTGACAAAGACTTATTCTTCGTCATTTTCTTGGGTGGCGTTTTCTGCGAGTGCTTCCCGGATACTCAGAGAAACCTTATGTTTTTCTTCATCAATAGCAATGATCTTAACATCTACCATCTGGCCTTCAGACAAAACATCGCCTGGTTTCTCAATACGGTGTGGGGCAATTTGAGAAATGTGAATCAAGCCGTCAACACCGGGAATGATTTCTGCGAAAGCACCAAATGTCATGAGCTTGACAATTTTGACAGTCGCAATGTCATCAACCTTGTAAGTATCCATAAACTTTGCCCAAGGATTCTCACTCTGATCTTTCATCCCAAGAGAAATTTTCTTTTTCTCATTATCCGCCGCGATGACATACACTTCTACATGGTCGCCAATGGAAACCACCTCGGAAGGATCTTTGATGCGGCTCCAAGACAGCTCGGAAATATGCACCATACCGTCAACACCGCCGATATCCACAAAGGCACCATAAGAAGTAAGGGATTTCACCACGCCGGAATAATGCATACCTGTCTCG
>JAQWCP010000136.1 GCA_028705905.1 Oscillospiraceae bacterium | reverse complement strand
AAATGTCTCCAAACATATTTTCCATCACCAGCACGTCGAACTGATGCGGAGAGCGCATGAGCTGCATGGCGCAGTTGTCCACCAGAATGTCCGAATAGGCCACGTCCGGGTACTCTGCTGCCAGCCGGTGCATCACGCTTCTCCAAAGGCGGGAGGTCTCCAGCACATTGGCCTTGTCCACGCTGGCCAGCGTCTTCCGGCGCAGCCGGGCCAGCTCAAATGCCTTGCGGCCGATCCGCTCGATCTCCATCTCGCTGTACGCCATCCGGTCGGCGGCTTCTTCCCCCCGGTCTTCGGTCTGATACCGCTCCCGCTTGCCGAAATACACACCGCCGGTCAGCTCCCGCACGATCAAAAGGTCGATGCCCTGTTCCGTAATTTCCGGCTTGAGGGGAGATGCCTCCCGCAGCGCCGGCCGCAGGACAGCGGGGCGCAAATTGGCAAAGAGCCCCAGCTCTTTCCGCAGGGCCAACAGGGCTTTTTCCGGCCGCAGGTCGGCGGGCATCTCGTCCCACTTGGGGCCGCCCACCGCGCCCAGCAGCACCGCGTCGCAGGCGCGGCACGTCTCCGTTGTGCCGTCGGGGTAGGGCTTGCCAAACTGGTCGATGGCAGCGCCGCCCAAAGGCACCTCTACATACGAAAAGCTGTGGCCGAAGGCTTTTCCCACGGCCTCCATCACGTCGGTGGCGGCAGCCACAATTTCCGGGCCGATCCCGTCGCCGGGGATCCGGGCAATGTTATAATTCATTTTGCAATCCCTCTCACTTTCAGTGAATTGAGCAGTCCGCCGTTTTGGATGATCTCGGTGACAAACGCCGGGAACGGCGCCGCCTGATACGTCTTTCCGGTGGTCTCATTTGTAATGATGCCGGTGTCAAAGTCCACCCGCACCTTGTCCCCTTCTTGGATCTCCTCCGCCGCCTCCGGCGACTCCAAAATCGGCAGGCCGATGTTGATGGCGTTCCGGTAAAAGATGCGGGCGAAGCTTTTGGCGATGACGCAGGCCACGCCGCAGGCCCGGATGGAGATGGGGGCATGCTCCCGGGAGGAGCCGCAGCCAAAGTTTTGCCCCGCTACGATCACATCCCCTTCCTGCACCTTGTCCACAAAGGACTTGTCAATGTCCTCCATACAGTGCTTCGCCAGCTCGGACGGCTCGGACGTATTCAAATACCGGGCCGGGATGATGACGTCGGTATCCACGTTGCTGCCAAATGCAAAAACAGTTCCCGTTTTGCTCATATTTCGATCCGCCTCCATCAAATACACGCCAACGTAGCGGGATCGGTGAGTACCCCCGTTACGGGGAAGCCGCCGCCACAGCGGGGCTTGCCAGATAAATTTCCGATTCAATATGGCCCATCCGCCCCACAAAGTTCCGGTTTGTGGTGGCGACGGCCCGCTCTCCTTCATATAAAACGCCCATATGTCCGCCGATGCACGGCCCGCAGGTGGGGGTGCTGACAGCCGCCCCGGCTTCAATGAAAATTTCAATCAGCCCTTCCCGCATGGCCTGGAGGTAAATCTGCTGGGTGGCGGGGATGACGATACAGCGCACGCCCTTGGCCACCTTTTTCCCCTTCATCAGCTTGGCCGCCAGGCGCAGGTCGCCGATGCGCCCGTTGGTGCAGGAGCCGATGACCGCCTGGTCAATTTTCAGCCCGGCCACCTCGCCCACCGTTTTGGTGTTGGAGGGCAGATGGGGCAGAGAAACCGTGGGCCGGATCTGCTCCAGGTCAATGATGATCACCTGCTCGTAGTGGGCGTCCTCGTCCGGCTCGAACACGTCAAAGGGCCGCTCCACTCTGCCTTTTGCATACTCCAGCGTCTTTTCGTCCACGGGGAAGATGCCGTTTTTCGCGCCGGCCTCAATGGCCATGTTGGCGATGGTAAACCGGTCGTCCATGGTGAGATGAGAGACGCCCTCCCCGGTAAACTCCATGGATTGGTACAAGGCGCCATCCACCCCGATTTTCCCGATGATGTGCAAGATCACGTCCTTGCCGGACACCCAGGGGGCCGGCTTTCCAACCAGCTCAAACCGGATGGCCGAAGGCACCTTAAACCAGGCCACCCCCGCCGCCATGCCGGCGGCCATGTCCGTGCTGCCCACACCCGTGGAAAAGGCGCCCAGGGCGCCATAGGTGCAGGTGTGAGAATCCGCGCCGATCACCACTTCTCCGGGGGCCACAAGACCCCGCTCCGGCAGGAGCGCGTGTTCGATGCCCATATTGCCCACATCAAAAAAATGGGTGATCTCCTGCTGCTGGGCAAAGGCCCGGGCCTCTGCGCATTGCTTGGCCGCTTTGATGTCCTTGTTGGGCGTAAAGTGATCCAACACGATGCAAATTTTATCCTTGTCAAACACCTTAGAAAAGCCGGCCCGTTCAAATTCTTTGATGGCCACCGGCGATGTAATGTCATTGCCCAGCACCAGATCCAGCCGCGCTTCAATCAGGTCTCCCGCCTGCACCGACGGCAGATTGGCGTGCTTTGCCAGGATCTTTTGCGTCATGGTCATTCCCATTGTCAATTCCTCCTCGGCGGCAAAACGGGAGGGGGCGCCTCTCTGTTTTCCGTCATTGTTTTGATGCTTTTCAATATACCACACCAGTCTGTTCCCGGTCAAGGCACTTGCAAAATTTGATCGAACCCAGCTAAAAACCCGGGTCTTTGCCCTTTGCGTGCCAGCTTCTCGTTTCTTTTTCCCGAAAATATACACAAAAAGCCGTTCCATTGCAGCAGGTTTTATGGTATAATTTTGGACAGGTTTTGATAAGTATGAATACAGGCCATTTCTATGATGGCCCGCTTTTTGCCGTTTTCGTGCTTTGGGGCAAATAGCGTTTAAGGAAAGAGAGGAAACGTATTATGAATCTGTTCCTGGCAGCCGCAGGGAATTCCGGGTTGGTCGCCGACATAGAAAAGGTCAATGGCGCGATCAACGGTTTCATCTGGGGTCCCATCATGTGCATCATCTTTGTCCTGGTGGGCATTTTGCTCACCTTCCGGACAAAATGGTTTCAAATCTCCCGGCTGGGGCTGTGGTGGCGGTCCACCATCGCCTCGGTGTTCACCGACAAAAAGGTGCGCAAAACCGAGGACAAAAAGGCCATCACCCAGTTTCAGGCGCTTTCCACCGCGCTGGCCGCAACCGTGGGCACAGGCAACATCGCAGGCGTGGCCACGGCCATTGTCTCCGGCGGCCCGGGCGCTGTGTTTTGGATGTGGGTTTCCGCGTTCTTTGGCATGATGACGAAGTTTTCTGAAATCACCCTGTCCATGAAGTATCGGTACCGAAACGAAAAAGGGGAATGGCAGGGCGGCCCCATGGCCTTCATCGAGCGGGGCATGGGGAAGCACTTCAAATGGCTGGCAGTTTTGTTCGCCATTTTCGCCACCCTGGCTTCCTTCGGCATCGGCTCTGCCGTGCAGGCAAACTCCACTGCCGGGGCGCTGAAAGAGGCCTTTGGCTTTGACCCCGTCATCGTGGGCTTCGTCATTGCCGGAATCACCGCCGTGGTCATCATCGGCGGCATCAAGCGCATCGGCAAGGTAACGGAAATTCTCGTCCCCTTTATGGCCATTTTGTACACCCTGGGCGCTTTGCTGCTCATCGCCATGAACGCCCAGCATCTGGGCCAGGCATTCGGCTCCATCTTCGCCGGTGCGTTTCGGCTTCAGGCTGTGGGTGGGGGTATTTTGGGCTTCACCATCGCCCAGGCCATGCGCTTTGGCATTGCAAGGGGCGTGTTCTCCAACGAAGCGGGCCTTGGCTCTTCCTCCATCGCCCACGCCGCCACCGACACCAAGGAGCCAGTCAAGCAGGCCATGTGGGGCGTGTTCGAGGTGTTTGCCGATACCATCGTCATCTGCTCGCTGACGGCCTTTGCCATTCTCACCACCGGCGTCCATGAGGCGGGGCTTCTGGACGGGGTCGGGGCTCCCCTGTCCGGCGCGGCACTGACCTCTGCCGCGTTTTCCTCGGGGTTTGGCCGTTCCGGCTCTGTCTTTCTGTCCATCGCCATGTGTCTCTTTGCCTTCTCCACCGTGGTGGGCTGGTCGTATTATGGTGAGCGTACTTATGAGTATCTGTTCGGGCCAAAGACCACCGTTGTCTATAAAATCATATTCCTTTGCACCATCATTTTGGGTTCCGCTGCCAAGCTGGACCTGGTCTGGAACATTGCAGACACCCTGAACGGCCTGATGGCCATTCCCAACCTGATCGGCGTGGTCTCCCTCTCCGGCACAGTGGCCGTGCTGACAAAAGACTATTTGCGGCGC
Source organism: Oscillospiraceae bacterium (assembly GCA_028705905.1). Taxonomy (GTDB): domain Bacteria; phylum Bacillota; class Clostridia; order Oscillospirales; family Oscillospiraceae; genus RGIG529. Next base: position 850 of record JAQWCP010000136.1, on the reverse strand, counting down.
TGCAAAGCAACGGGCGCCATGTTAGGATAACCCTTTCGATGCAAAAGGCGCTGCCCCCCAGCGCCTTTTGATCTTTTCTCAAAAAGGAGTGGTTTGGATGCGTCACGTCATCGTCGCCCCAGACTCGTTCAAGGGCGCGCTCTCCGCCCCGGCATTTTGCAGCATCCTCACAGAAGAAGTGGGGGACATCTTTCCCCATTGCCGCGTCCAGCCCGTCCCCATCGCCGACGGCGGCGAGGGGACGGTGGACAGCCTCCTGCTGGCGGCCGGCGGCCGGCGGGTCTCCCTCCCTGTCCATGGCCCCCTCTTTCAGCCGGTAGAGGGGTTTTACGGCCTGCTGCCCGATGGGGAAACGGCCGTCATCGAGACCGCCGCCGCCGCGGGGCTGCCGCTGGCGGCCCAGGCGCTCAACCCGGGCAAAACCACCACCTATGGGGTGGGCCAGCTCTTGCGCCACGCCGTGGAAAAAGGGGGTGCCCGCAAGATCCTTTTGGGTCTTGGCGGCAGCGCCACCAACGACGGCGGCTGTGGCATGGCCGCCGCCCTGGGCGTGGTCTTTCAGGACAGGTCCGGTGTTTCTTTCATCCCCACCGGGGAAACCCTCCAGAACATCTGGAGCATCGACCCCACCCCGGCCGAATCCCTCCTCTCCAACGTATCCATTCAGGCCCTTTGCGATGTGGACAACCCGCTGTTTGGCCCGTCCGGCGCGGCCTTCGTCTTTGCGCCCCAGAAGGGGGCAGACGAAGAGATGGTGCGGCACCTGGATGAAGGGCTGCGCCATTACGGCGCGCTGCTGGAGCAGCTACCCGGCGGCGCCGGGGTTTCCGCCCTGCCCGGCGGCGGGGCG
>JAQWCP010000135.1 GCA_028705905.1 Oscillospiraceae bacterium | reverse complement strand
TATGTCATTTCCGAATTTTTAGGGATCAACGATATGTGTTCCCGCTCCACATATATGTATAAGGATCTGGGTGGCAAGCTGTATATGGGCCCTGGATGGGACTTCAATAATGCGGCAGACAATTTTTTCAGTTTATCATTGGGGGAAAAGGGGTTTCATTTTGTTGACCGCACTTGGTACAGTATGTTGCTGAAAGATCCGGAATTTGTAAAATGCGTGGTAGAAACGTATCAAGAGATGCGTGAAGAGGGCAATATTTTCAACGAGGAACGGTTGATGACGCTAATTGACGATACCGTCTCTTTTCTTGGCAATGCAGTGGAGCGCAACTTTACAGTTTGGGGCTATTCGTTTGACCCGGAGAATCTGAACAATTATAACCAGCTCCGGCCGCTGGAACGGAATATTACCAGCTTTCCCCAGGGCATCAAGCAACTAAAAACATATCTCGTTAAGCGTGGGCAGTGGATGGATGAAAATATAGAGACTCTTTACCAATATTGTGACCAGTCACAGAATAAGCAGTATTACGATTAAGGGGGGCGGAATATCATGAAAAAATGGCTGATCGTTTTTGCCGCTCTCGTGTTCGCGGGGTTTTTTATCCGCTATCTGGTGGTGTATGAGGATGTCTATGTGGATCTAAATCCAGATGCGCCAATTACCGTTGACGCCAAGGCGGACAGCAACCAGATTTATGTCCGAAACGGATTGGAGTACGAACCGTTTGTGGTAAAGGGTGTGCTGGTGGAAGGTTTTTTGCCGGGGTATTATGACAACGACTTCCCGGCAGATGAAAAGACTTATTTGAATTGGATGACGTTGCTTGCCGACATGGGTGCCAACACCATCTGTACCCATACCATTATGAATTCTGCTTTTTATAACGCTTTGTACCGTTTCAACACAGAGGCTGAGACACCACTGTACCTGTTGCAGGGGGTTTCGCCTTCCGATTATGACCAGAATAATGGACAGGACGCAGGAGCATTTATCCCAAAACTTATTTCAGACGGCAAGAGAGCGGTGGACGTCATCCACGGACGTGAATATTTGGCTTTGGGACGTATGGGTGGAAGTGGTAGTTATACCAAAGATGTATCTCCTTGGGTACTGGGATACTTGTTGGGCAATGAATGGGTCGGATATACCGTTGCTTATACTGATGCACTGCGCGAAGAGGAGCCCCCCTATGTCGGAGAGTTTTTCTCGGCGACAGAAGACGCTTCCCCATTTGAAAGCGTGCTGGCCCGGGCCATGGATGAGATTACATATTATGAGTCCCACCGGTACAAGGCACAGCGGCTCATCACCTTCTCTAATTCCATGGTGACTGACCCCTTCACTTACACGCAGACCGTTCAGATGCAGCTGGATAAATTCGCTGCTGTTGACATTAACCATATTCGGCCCAGCGAAAAGGTGGAGTCTGGCCTGTTTGCGTCATATCGCATGTACGATGGCATGACGGATTTTACCAAATGCCTGACCAATTTGGAGCAAACAAAGTATGCGGAGATGATTGCCAAGACGAACCCCGAGACAATATATGACGGATATGTACAATTTCTCAATTTGTATCATGATGTGCCAGTGGTGATTACCAGTTATGGTTATAGCACCGCCCGAGGAATTGACAGAAAGTCCGATGATGAGGAAGGCTCTCCCACCTCTGGTTTGACAGAGCAAGAACAGGGAGAAGCGCTGGCCCAGGCATATCGCGCATTCAGGGAAGTGGGTTGTCAAGGTGCGGTGATTTCATCCTGGCAGGACAATTGGGCCCGCACCACATGGAATACCATGTTTTCCGTAGATGAGGAGAGGGAAATTTACTGGCTGGATGCCCAAACGGTGGATTCCAGTTATGGCCTAATGGCTTTTGTGCCGAATATGGATGGCACCGCGACAGTGGATGGAGACGCTTCAGAATGGAAAGAGACAGACATGATATCTGAGAACGGCTCTGTGTCCTTGTCTGCTCGATACGATGCGGGCTACCTCTATCTTCTGGTCAAGGGCATCGATGCAGATGCACAGGAACCGATGTATGTACCGATCGACATGACACCATGTTCCGGCAGCGGTTCCGCAGATGGATTTGAGAGTGTCCAATTTTCTCGCCCGGCAGACTTCCTGCTGGTTATCGACCAAACTGACCATACAAGACTGCTGGTGCAGGCCCGCTACGATGCGGCGCGGATGGCCTTTTCTAAACGCATCGATGGTACAGATCCTTTCTTAAAGGCGACAATTCCTACTGTCGACTCCACAAAGTTTGGCCCCATTCGCAACGTGCTGCGTGTTCCGTTTGATGCAAATGTGGATATGATCAAAATGACCAATGAAGAACGCATAGTGCACAACTACTATGGCACAGTCGAGACAGGGCTGTTACACCATGGCATAGCGGATCCTGATGACGAACGATATGATTCTCAAGCAGATTTCTGCTTTGGCGATCATTGTGTGGAGATCCGGATTCCGTGGCAAATGGTGAACGTCTCTGACCCTTCCAGAATGCAGATTCATGATGATTATTACGTCCATTATGGCGTACGAAACCGTTCGGTGTCTGAGCTGTATCTTGGCTTGGGGCAAACGGGAGAAATCACCATGCAGCCATTCAAACTAAAAGGCTTTGGGAACCGTGTAAAATATGGTGTACGTTTGAAACAATCCTACTACATCATGCAACAGCTGTGGGAGGGAGCACAGTCATGAATATTGAAACTGTCATTTATAGCTATACCACCATATGTTGCGGGATGATTGTCTTTAACATTCTGTGTTCTGTTCACCGCATCTTTCAAGAACGGCGCATTCTTCGATACGGCTATCGGCTGGAAGTGTTGATGCGGGACGGTCTCCGGCGTATCATATTAAATGAGACGCTGGAAGCAAACGAACGAAATGGTTTGGGTAAGCGCCTGAAAAATACAGATCAATTGGTTGCGTTTGACCGTGTGATGCAGCAGTTGCTGGAGGAAAACGAATCCGCCGCTCGGCGGTATCTGTTGGCCCTGGAGCCCATGTTCGAAATACTTTGTTCTCATTACCGCACCGGCGAGGGGGTGGAAACAGCATTCTATTGTTATTTACTGGGACGTTATTTCAAAGGCATAAGGAAAATGCCGCCCAAGATCGGAAACTTCCTCCGTGGGCGGTTGTACAGCGCATCTCTATATTGCAGGCAGAACGCCATCGGGGCTATTTCCGCCATTGGGGATCAGGCGTCTCTTTTGGAGGGGTTAATGATCCTCAACAGACGTCCGGGCAGCTACCATGATAAATCGATTTCGGAGGCTTTGCTTCCGTTTGGTGGTGACCGTGCGGCTCTCTTGGAAGGGTTTTGGTCGCATTTTGAGGGATATGATCAACCAATGCAGCTGGCGATACTGAACTACATCCGCCTTTCCGGTGGTGGCTGTGACCCGCAAATGCTGGTATTTCTGGACGATGAAACAGCAGATACGGAGCTTCGATTGGCAGCAATTCGTTATTTTGGACGCTACCCCAACGCAGAGGCCAAGCCCAGGCTCATAAAGCTCTTATCTGATTTTCGTTATGAAAGGTGGGAGTATGCGGCGGTCAGCGCCACGTCTTTGGCCGCTTATTCTGGTCATGACGTTGTGGAGGCGCTGAAAGCAGCCTTGTACAGTCGTGATTGGTATGTGCGGTATAATGCCTCTGGCAGTTTGGAACGAATGGGACTGGATGTGGAGCAGTTGAGCGATGTTTTATCCGGCTCGGACCGTTATGCGAGCGAAATCTTGCAGTATCGGCTTGATACTCGCCGCGCCCGACAGAGTCAGATGACAGAGCCCGAGGAGGTGCTGGTTTATGATTGAGGTTGCAAAGTTATTTCTCTCGGCCATCAATATTTTGTTTATTGCCTATCTACTGGGATATATGACATTTCTATTTGTCAGTGTGGTCAGCGGAGTGAACGAGCTGTACGAAGGACGGAAACGCGCACACCTGCATAATTACTTGCACGAGGATCTTTATCTTCCTGTTTCTATTATTATTCCTGCATATAATGAGCGTGTCGTGATTGAAAGCTCCGTTCGTAGTCTTCTGGATCTGGATTATAAAATCTATGAGATTATTATTGTTGATGACGGTTCGACCGATGGAATGGCTGACCACTTGGTCGAGCTGTTCAATATGAAACAAATTAACCGTCCGATCCGCTTGCAAATCGCATGCAAGCCGATTGACGCCATTTATGAAAGCATGTCAACAGCCATTCCACTGACGCTGATCCGCAAGGAAAACGGAGGAAAGGCTGACGCGCTCAATGTTGGCGTCAATGCAGCACGGTATCCTTTTTTTGTCAGCATAGATGCGGATTCGATCTTGGAAAACGAAGCATTGAAAAAAGTTGCCCAGTCCGTTTTAGAAAGTGATAACGTGATCGCAGCGGGCGGCGCTGTACGGCCCGCCAACAATTTAACGATCCATAAAGGCCGGCTGGTACGGCCGACAATGCCAAAAAATGTGCTGGCGTGCATGCAAGTGTTGGAATTTGATCGATCTTTTTTGGCATCCCGCATTTTTTTGGATCGGTTTAACGCCAACATGATCATCTCCGGTGCTTTTGGGTTATTCAAAAAAGATGTGGTAATTGCAGCGGGGGGGTTCGAGGTCAATACGGTAGGCGAAGATATGGAAATCGTCATGAAGCTACATAATTTCTGTATCACCCAGGATATTCCGTACAAAATCAAATATGTGCCAGAAGCCGTTTGCTGGACGCAAATGCCCACCACATTGCGGGATCTGACAAAGCAGCGGCGCAGATGGCATGTGGGGCTCTTTCAAAGCATGTATAAATATCGCCACATGTTACTGCGCCCCGGGGCAGGCTTCACAAGCTGGGTATCATACCTGTATTATCTGCTCTATGAATTATTTTCTCCATTTATTGAGTTATTGGGAATTGCGGCTACCTTGCTAGCCATCGCGGTGGGACTGATCAACTGGCAATTTATGCTGTTGTTTTATGGCATTTATGTAGCATTTGGGTGGGCCATGTCACTGACTGCCTTTTTCTCCCGAGTTCATGCGGTCAACTTGCGTGTGACAGGTGGTGACGTTTGCAAGGCATTGTTGGTCTCATTGGTTGAGAACACAGGGCTGCGGTT
>JAQWCP010000134.1 GCA_028705905.1 Oscillospiraceae bacterium | reverse complement strand
TATTGGTTCATGATGAAGAAAAGAAAAATATGGGCCGAAGGCTGCTTCTCCGTTTTGAAAAGAGAACATTGCCTGTCAGCCGTCCACAAACGAGACCTTCTTGCTGCCACAGAGGAGTGCCTCTTATCTGCTTTGGCCTTGCATCTAAAGAGAATGGCGAAAGCCTTTCTCTTTATTCAAAGATACTCAATCCTCTCGGTTTCTATAAGATTTCGAGAGATTTTTTGCTCTTTGTCAACAGGCCCAGGATTAAGCGCAAATTAGTGTGCAGTCTCTGAGAGAATAGAGTTACCCGGCAATGGAGGCATCGTCAAGAACAGCCTCCAGGTGCTTCATGTTCATGTACTTCTTATTGCCCCATTGTGTACCGGCGACATGCCGCAGGCGGGCGCAAACCAACATGAGGGCTGAGTTTCCATCGGGAAAGCAGCCCACCACACGGGTGCGCCTACGTATCTCCCGATTCAGCCGTTCTATGACGTTGTTGGTACGAATCCGAGTCCAATGTTCAGACGGAAAGTCTGCATAGGTCAGTGTCTCTTCTACGCCGTCCTCAATCTTTTTGGCGGCCTCTTTGAGCTTCATCTCCCGAAGCTGGGCAACCACAGCCTTTGCTTTTTCACGGGCGACCTTCTTGCTCTCCTGCGCATGAATCGCCTTGAGCATCTTTGCCACCAGCTTGACCTTGGATTTGGGCACCACAGAAAACACGTTGCGGTAAAAGTGCACCGCGCAGCGCTGGTACTTGGCTTCCGGGAACACTTCGCCCACGGCCTCCAGCATACCCTGGCACTTATCTCCAACAACGAGTTTGACGCCATCCAAGCCGCGCCGACCCAACTGGACTTGTCCTCTTTCATCCCCTCGGCGGCACCCAAAACTTCCCGATAGCCATCCTCATTGACCGCAATCGCTACCAGAACTGCCACATTCTCGCACTCTCCGCCCCAGTTGCGGCGCAGGTAGATGCCGTCCACATAGACATACGGGTAGCGCCCGTCGTGCAGCGGCCGGTTTCGCCAGTCCTCGATATGGACGTACGCTTTCTTGTTCAGCTCGCTGATCGTGGAAGGAGACACCTTGCTGCCCCAGAGAGCTTCTGTAATATCCTCTACTCGGCGCACAGAGACGCCCGCAAGATACATCTCGATGAGTGCTTCCTCCACGCTGCTTTCCCTGCGACGATACCGCTCAATGATTGCTGTTTCAAAAGAGATTCCCTTGAGACGAGGTACATTGAGCGTGACGTCGCCGGAGGTGGGGGTAAGATTACGGCTGTAATGGCCGCTGCGGTAGCCTTGCCGTTCTTCGTTGCGCTCGTATTTGGCTGCCCGAGTCAGCTTCTCCGCTTCGGCCTCAAGCAGGCCGTTCAGCGTTTCTTCCACGCTGCCTCGAACGAACTCCTTGATTTGCCCCTTGATTACTTCCTCATTTAACTGTACAATTTTCTCGGACATGGTTTGCTGTCTCCTTTCAGAATGGTGTGTGGTAACTTCATTCTAACAGAGAGCTGCAAACCGTGTCTTTTTAATGCCCTTTTCAATTTGCGCAACTTATTCTACCTTATCGAAGTGTTCCCGGAAGCCAAGTACCAGCGCTGCACAGGGCCTGGAGCGAAAAAGAAACCTCCTGTCGCAGAATACAAGCTGCGACAGGAGGTTTTTGCACGCACAGAAAAAAAGAATTGGACCTTTATATTGGTCTGCTCTCTTTATCTCTGATATTCAAATTCTAAATTGTAAAGATTGACAATGTCCCCATCTTCGATTCCCATGGCCTCCAGTTGGTCAAACAGGCCTGCGGTACGCAACTGCTTATCAAAATACGTGCGGGACTCAAAGTCACTAAAGTTGACATTGGACATCAGGCGTTCCAGCCAAGCCCCTTCAATGATCCAGGTGCCATCCACTTCTTCAATGTGAAGATCGTCCACCGTTCCAATGTCCGGCGCGCGCTGCACATATTCCGGTTCGTAGACGCGAACGGGCGGGAGTTTAGCCAGTTCCCCTGCAATGGCTTTGACAAGCGTGTCAGTCCCCGTATGAGCGGCGGCAGAAATGGGGAAAAAGCGATAGCCTTTTTCTTCCACATATGCCTGAAATTCTTTCAAAAGAGTCTCATCTTCTAAAACATCACACTTGTTTCCTGCCACAATTTGAGGACGGCCAGCCAATTCCTCGTTGTATTGCTTCAGTTCTTCATTGATGGATTCGAAATCTTCAATGGGATTTCTTCCTTCGCTACCCGAGATATCCACCACATGTACCAAAAGCCGGCAGCGATCCACATGGCGCAGAAAATCATGCCCCAACCCCGCACCTCCCGCGGCACCTTCGATGAGGCCGGGGATATCAGCCATCACAAACGACACGCCTTCTGTCACATAGACCACGCCCAAATTGGGGAAGAGCGTGGTAAAGTGATAGTTGGCAATTTTGGGCGTGGCGCGGGAAACAGTGGAAAGCAAGGTAGATTTCCCCACATTTGGAAACCCAACCAACCCCACATCCGCCAAAAGTTTGAGCTCCAAACGTACCTCTCGCTTTTGACCCAAAAGTCCGCCCTTTGCAAACCGAGGGGCTTGCCGGGTGGGTGTGGCAAAATGTTGGTTGCCCCAGCCGCCGTTTCCACCCTTGGCCAATACATAAGACGTGCCCTCGGACATATCCTTGATGATCTCCCCTGTTTCTTGGTCCCGCACCAAGGTGCCCCGTGGCACGCGGATGACAAGAGATGCGCCATCTTTTCCTGTTTTGCGGCCGCCGGAACCATCCATACCATTCTCCGCCGTGTATTTCCGTTTATACCGGAAATCCATCAACGTAGACAGATGGTCGTCTATTTGCAAAATGATGTCTCCTCCCCGGCCACCATCGCCGCCATCCGGGCCACCCGCCGCCACATATTTCTCCCGATGAAAAGAGACGACGCCGTTCCCGCCTTTTCCGGCTGTTACAGTGATTTTTGCGGTATCAATAAATGCAGGCATTGCATTCCTTCCTTTCTCTTATAAAAAGAGAAAACGAGGGGCCGCTCCAAAATTCGGCGCATTTTCACCCGCCGCAACGTTCCGCAGCAGACAAGCATTTTCGCCGTCTTTTGTTTTGGCCCCTCGCAAACCTTTTGTTCTTACTGGGTTACTTCATAGATGGAAACTTGTTTCCGATCTTTCCCCAAACGTTCAAAGCGAACACATCCAGTTTTCAGCGCAAACAGCGTATCATCGCTGCCGCGGCCAACGTTGACACCGGGATGAATTTTCGTCCCGCGCTGACGCACCAGAATGTTGCCGGCCAACACGACCTGCCCGTCTGCCCGTTTGACACCCAAACGTTTTGACTCGGAATCGCGGCCGTTCCGGGTGGAGCCCACGCCCTTTTTGTGAGCAAAAAATTGAAGATTAATCTGCAGCATGTCTTACACCTCCAAGACAGTAATGTTTTCTGGGTATTCCTCGCTGATCTGGGAAAGGGAAATCATCATTGCCGTCAGAACCGCTTGACAGATGGCCTCCGTCTCACTCTCCAGTCCCCGCTTCAACCGCAGGGACACGGAGGTGTTCGCCTCGTCAAGGGATACGGCAGCCTCTGCGCCAGCCACATCATTGACAGCACACTCCGCCATGCGCACAGCGCTGCTTACCGCAGCACAAACGATATCCTCTCCCGCTGGAGCAAGCCCACTGTGTCCTTGGCAGGTAAAGCCGACAATGCGCGGGCCATCCAGATGAAATGATACGGTAATCACAGGGAAATCTTGCCGATTTCGACCTTGGTATACGGCTGACGATGCCCCTGGCGTTTCCGATACCCCTTCTTGGGGGTGTACTTAAAGATCATGATTTTCTTGTTCTTACCGTTTTTCACCACAGTGGCGGAGACCTTTGCTCCCTCTACCACAGGAGCGCCAAACGTCTGCTTGTCCCCATCCAGTACAGCCAAAACCTTGTCGAATGTAACGGTTGCGCCTGCTTCTGCTTCCATCTTTTCAATGAAAACCACATCGCCTTCTGCAACTTTGTACTGTTTTCCACCTGCTTCAATGATTGCGTGCATCCTATCTTGCACCTCTCTTCATACGAGTCTCGCTCTCGGGGGTGAGAATTCCTTCTGCTTTTAAACCCATTCAAAGCGGCCTTATTAGTTTATCAGTCAAACCGCAAATTGTCAAGGAAAATTGACGTTTTTTCCGTTTCTTCTTTATGGTGCAATGGAATCCAGCAAACTGACCCGCCTTTCATGGCGGCCACCTTCAAATTCCGTATGGAGCCATACATCCACAATCTGCTCGGCAAGCCCCGGACCAACCACACGTCCGCCCAAACAAAGCACGTTGGCATTGTTGTGCCGACGAGACATTTCTGCGGAATACGGCTCGGAGCAAACCACGGCCCGGATGCCCTTTACCCGGTTGGCGGCCAATGAAATACCCACGCCTGTCCCGCAAAACAAAAGTCCCTTTTCGCAGGCGCCGGACGCCACAGCCCGGGCCACCTTTTCTCCATATGCGGGATAATCACAGCTCTCCACATCATATGTTCCAAAATCTTGATATTCATATCCGTTTTGTTGCAAATAGGAAATGATTTCTTGCTTTAAAGCAAATCCTCCATGATCGCATCCAATCGCTATCATTGCTGCTCCTCCTTATTTATAAACCGGGAAAAAGTGTGGCTCTCGTTCTTGATAGGAAGCAACATATCGAAACTTTGTGGCCTCCAACAGCGCGTAAGCGTCAAATATGCCAAGCCCCACATGATCCGGACGATGGGCATCTGACCCAACTGTAATGATTTCCCCACCCAAATCTTTGTATAGGTGCAAAAGCGGTATCCATTCTTTCAGGCTTCTGCCGCGGTTGGTATTGAGTTCAATCCCTTTTCCGTTTTGAATGACCAGGCGAAAGATTTCCGCAATTTGATCCCGATACCGCTCCAATGTCACATTTTGTCCATCTCTTCCCCGCATATACCGAAGAGGGTATGAAACATGCCCCAAAACATCGAAACAACCTCTTTGCGCCAATAGATACATTTGGGAAAAATAATCGTCCAGGTCCTGATAACACTGCTCTTTTGATGTGTATTTTTTAAAATAGAAATCCGTTCCACCGGAGCCGCGGCTTAAATTGTGCAGAGAACCAATGACAAAA
>JAQWCP010000133.1 GCA_028705905.1 Oscillospiraceae bacterium | reverse complement strand
GTGATTTTTACAGTGTTGTCATTTTCTTTTGTACCATAAATGTTGACTGTGAGAGTTCGACCCTGCATGGAACAGGTAATCTTGATGGGCCTGTCTTTGTCGTTTTTAAATCGGAAATCCAGAGATTTATAATATACGGTAGCATCCATCCCGTCTGGTACATATCCGACGGCGTAAGAATGGTTGTACCGCTCCACGATTTCCATATTGGCGCGCATGGAGGCCAAATAGATCGTAGAGGAAAGCTGGCAAATTCCACCCCCGATTTCATTGACGGTTTCCCCCCCAACATAAGCGGGAGCGGGCAAAAATCCACGGCTGGCTTGCCGGCTGCCAACAACACCATTATAGGAGAAAATTTCTCCCGGGAGCAAAATAGTTTCATCCACAAAGGAAGCGGCCAACTTAACGTTGCTGGCTCGGTTGCTTGAACCACCAACTGTCGTGGTGCAAGTGCCGATTACGTTGTGGAACAATGTTGCGGTTAGTTGTGCCGTTGTTACCTCGGGTTGTGTGTAAATGAGGGGGATGGATACCGTTTCATCCGGAGAGGCCTCCGCCACGGCGGCCATGGCTGCGTCTTTGTCAAAGCGCACACCCACGACATGATCTGTGATCCGATACGTTTCTTTGTCCAGCGTGGCGTCTGCTGCTTCTACATAAATTTCGTTATAAATAGTGTCCCAGTCTAAGGAGGCGGGATTTGTCATGTTTGATGCACATGTTAATTCAGAATAGTCTTCTGTTTCCAAGCGGGATAGGATATCCTTGTAAATGGCCTCTTGATCCACAGCATATCCTGCATGCCCGATTGTAAAGACCAATGCATCATCTTTGATTTCATAGTGATGCTCCACCACGGGGTCATCAATCTGGGATGCCACTTCCACTAAAAAACTGAGCAGATATGTATCATCCTCCAGGGAAAAGGAAGGTTCAATGTTTTTGTGGTAAACGATAGAGGTCAAAAGTGTCAATCCTCCGCCTAAAACACCGTTTTCCCTGCCGCGGAGATAAGCCGCGTGGGCGGCCGCCGGGACATCCACGCTGGTTCCAACCTGCTCAATGGACAATGTTTTTTCCAATTCAAAATCCGGAAATTTGAGAACCATTTCTTGTCCTGCGTAGCGCTGCGCCAGGTTTTCTCGGACTTTGACAATGGCTTCTTCCTCCGTGAGTCCGCCTACAGGAATGCCGGCAATGCTCGTTCCGGGGAATATGGTGGTTCGACTGGAGGCCGCTGCGCAAGAGATGCCGATTGCGGCAACAAGGACGACAACCAGGGCGAGTATAATAAAAAGGGGAAGCCGTTTGGAGTTTGGCTCCTGCGGGGAAGGTGTGGCTCTTTTTCCAATTGTTTTCTGCGACATAATACCATCCTGTTCTCTGCTGTGCAGTTAGTGTAATAATTTACGCGACATGTCGAAATATGTCGTAAAATTTTGTAAAAGAAGGCTTTTACGTTTCGTGATCGGAATTGTATCACAAATAGACTGCTTTATTATACTCTATCGCCTGGAAAAAAGCATTACAGTTTGGTAACTTTTTGAGTTTTAGTAAGATTTGTTGTTTACAATTGGGGGAAAATGGTATAATGTGTAACTTAATGTAACGGATGTTGTTTTAAAAAAGATGGGGAAATGGGGGAGCACAGCAAAGCGTGCGTTGCCCCCCAGATCCAGCAAAAAGCCATAGGAGAAGGGAGAAAATCATGAGGCGTTGGATCAAGCAAATAAGCGCCATGGGATTGATTTTGACGTTGCTATTTTCACAAGTTTTGGCAGTGTCCTCGGAGCAAGCTGAGATGGAAACGTCTTTGTATGGAGAGATCGGGTCCATTCAAGTGACCTATGAGCCCAGAAAATTTGAATCACAAGGATTGGTTGCCCAAAGCAAATCCGCCTTTTTACAACTCATTTTGGAGCAAATGCTTGCAAGGGAAGAGACGTTTACCATTACCTATCAAGGTGCATTAAAAGATGTATATTCCACATTTCAAAAATTGCTGGATGAAGTATATGCGATTCCTTCTACCAGGGCCGATGCACAGGATTACTTGGAATTTAGTTGTGAGCGGCTGAATGTACAGATCTCATATAATTCCACCCGGTGTATCTTCACCTTTCAAATTTCTTACTTCACCAATGCAGAGCAAGAGACGTTTGTTTCCAAACGCGTGACCGAGATCATTGGGGAATTGGGGGTACAAACCCAAAGTGACCTGAAAAAATTGGAAGCGGTGCATCAATATATTTGTACACATTTTAAATACGATAATTCATTGACGAAATATTCCGCTTATGAGGGGCTATCCAGCGGAAATATGGTCTGTCAAGGATATGCCCTGTTGTTTTACCGCTTGATGCGAGAGTTGAATGTGCCGGTACGCATCATCTCCGGTCTTGGAAACGGCGCTGCTCACGCTTGGAATATCGCAAAGCTCAATGGAATGTGGTATAATGTGGACGAAACTTGGGACGCAAGTGCCACATCTGGAGCCACAGCATCCAAACGATACTTTTTAAAGAGTATGAGTGATTTTATCAACCATACCTGTGATTCAAAATATGCCGACAGCGCATTCCTCAAAGAGTATCCAATCGCCAGCAAATCATATGACTGGGATGTCAGCCGAGAATGGGAACCGGAGCTCTCTGGCGTGAGTGAATGGCATAGGAGCGAAATTGCTGCGCTGATTCAAACGGAATTGGTCCCGGATGCGCTTATGCAGCAATATCAGGCCCCAATTACGCGTGCAGAGTTTGCCACTTTATTGGTTAACCTTTGTGAGAAAGCACAGGGGGCTGCACAGGGGGTTTTATGTCCATTTTTAGATGTGGCTGGGCATCCTTACCAACGGGAGATTGCTGCTGCATGGTCTTTGGACATCACACAGGGAAAGACAGAAACGCAATTTAAACCCAATGATGTTCTGACCCGGCAGGAAGCAGTGAAAATGCTATGTACAGCCCTGGAGACGTTAGAAGACATAACGGTGCCGCTGACCGGATATCCGTCGGTCCCCTATTCAGATCAAGCGAAAATCGGGAGTTGGGCAATGCCATATGTATCCTATGCGACAAGGCATCAGATCATGAACGGAAACGGAAGTTCTTTTTTTCCAACAAAAAATCTCACACGGGAAGAGGGAATGGCTGTTGTCTGGCGGTTGTCCCAGCAATTTTCGCTTCTAGCTGCCTAAAAACGCTTGTAGGGAAGCATCGAAGAAGGCAAGCGTGTCTGGGGCATCTTCAAAAAATGAGAAGGCAAAGGCTATTTGGAAAGAATGGAATCCGGAACGGAAATATTGCTTCAGCGGCATGGGAATCGCCCCCATGCCGCTGCTTGCTTGATTGCATCAGAAAATTCGGTTATATTCGGGCATAAATTAGGCCATATGCCAAAGAAACATAGAGACGTACTTTGTTTTCGAATTATTCATAGATATTTGGCTGATACCTATTGACATTTTAGGGATCGCGTGGTAAATTATGCTTAGCACTCAAGGGGCGAGAGTGCTAACAGGAGGGATTGCATGGATATCAGTGAACGTAAAAAGCGAATTTTGCGGGCAGTGATTGAAGATTATATTGCAACGGCCGAGCCTGTGGGATCGAAAACGATTGCCAAACATGCTGGGTTGGATATCTCACCTGCTACGATTCGCAACGAGATGGCGGATCTGGAAGCAATGGGTTTATTGGAGCAACCACATACTTCAGCAGGGCGTGTGCCTTCTCCAGGCGGCTATCGATTTTATGTCAATGAGCTGATGGAGTGGCACCGTTTATCTATCCAGGAAACAGAGCGTCTCAACGCTGCGTTGCATTTAAAAGCTCAGGAGCTGGACCGCGTGATTACAGAAGCAAGCCGTGTCATTTCACAGCTGACCAAATATCCGTCTTATGCCATTTCAGCAGGACCGTCGCATGTGACAATTAGAAGGTTTGATTTGCTGATGGTGGAACGGCAGACATTTATTGTGGTCGTTATGACAGATACCAATTTGGTCAGGAATAAATTATTGCGTTTGCCGGCTGATTTGAGTGAAACCCAAATTCAACTCCTCAATCGTTTACTCAATGCCAGCTTTACCGGGTTAACTTCGGAGGAAATCACCCCGGAGCTTATGAATATGGCAAAGCAAACAGCAGAAGATGCCTATGCGTTGTTGGCGATGGCGGTCTCCTTCGCCATCGAGGTGATGAAGGAGCAAGGGACGTATGACGTTCATTTGAGCGGCTTGACACGATTGCTGGAGCATCCTGAATACCGCGATTTGGAGCGGGTGCAACCGTTGCTGTCGTATCTTTCAGAGGAAAAGGCACTTTCCACATTACCTATGCCGGACGATTCCCAGGTTAAAATTTACATTGGGCCGGAAAATGTTGCTGGTGCCTTACAAGATACGAGCGTTGTAGTGGCTAGTTACGACATTGGAGACCATATGCGGGGCCTGATCGGAATTGTTGGTCCGACGCGTATGGATTATGCTAAAATCGCAGCAAGGTTATATTATTTTGCAGATGGACTCGCTAAATTTTTGGGACCGGGGGCGCCGCCTCCGGAGCATTGATATATCTGCAGAAAGCATGAATACATGGGAAATAGAACAAAATAACCCTATCGGCTGATGGCGGATGGGGAGATTTGGAGGTAGCAGGAAAAACAATGAATTTCAATGAATTTGACACATTGCCGGAGGAACCGGTAAACGAGGCGTCAGAGTTGCCCAGGGAAGAGAAAGAGGAAAAGACGAGTACCGATGGAGCAGATGAAGTGACGCTTACCGTGGAGCAGATGAAGCAATTGGAAGAGCTTGCAAAACAAGCCGTTGCAATGGAAAAGGAGCTGAAAGAGTCTTCTGATAAATATTTACGATTGCTGGCAGAGTATGATAACTACCGAAAAAGAACCCAAAAGGAAAAAGAGGCGATTGCAGGGGATGTAAAGGCAGCGGTTATCTTAACGCTGCTTCCCGTATATGATAATTTGCTGCGGGCGCTGTCTCAGGAGACGGAAGACGCAGCGTTTTATAAAGGCGTAGAAATGATAGCAAACCAATGTAAGGTTGCGTTTGAGTCGTTGGGTGCTGAGGAAATCCCGGCACTGGGTGCGCAATTTGATCCTGCGTTTCATAATGCGGTAATGCATGTGGAAGAGGAG
>JAQWCP010000132.1 GCA_028705905.1 Oscillospiraceae bacterium | reverse complement strand
CCTCAGCCCGATAGAACACAACCGAGATATGTTCGTTCCTTAGGGCCGGGTTAATTTTTATTGCTTCGGCAATGGCTGCCCATCTATGTTGTCCATCATTGATTAGAAACCGGGAAGTCATAGATATACTAATTGTTCCAACCTGCGGAGTGGCTTCACTCATTTCTTTAAACTCCATATCTCCATCTACGGAAACCGTCAACGCTGAGAACACATAACTCTCCGGATTGGACAATATGTAATCTCGAATTTCGGGAATACGAGACTTATTCAAAATGCGCTGAGATCTGACTTCGGGAGGAAGCTCTTCATCGGCAAACTGGAAAATCTTTGCCATGACATCCAGCGGAACCATAGTGACGTAGTATTCTCGTCGTGCCTGGGTGCCCTTCACCGCAGGAAAAACAAATGCCGCACTACTCATTTCGTACTTCCTTTCCTTCATGCCGTATCTTCTTGCAATAGTGCAACTATATTATACTTCAAAATGGAAGTCTTGTAAATGAGATTTGGATATTTTTTGTTTGTCTTTTGCAGACAAACAATGACAAACACCGTTAGGCGATATGTGACCAATTCTTTACTCACATACTGTATTGCCTTAGGACACGCGAGAAGCAGACGCATCAACTAATTGATTAATTCATCTTTTCGTGATAAAGTACAACTACCAACATTCGGGAGGCTTTCTAATGGCTGTATGCTATGACAAGCTATTTCACCTGATGATCGACAAGAAAGTCACGACCGCGCAGCTCATGAAGGAGGCGGGGTTTTCTGCCAACATCATCACGCGGCTAAAACGGAACCGGTATATTTCGTTAGAGAGTATTGAAAGTATCTGCAGTGTAATGGGCTGCACCGTGAATGATATGCTGGAGTTCACAGAAATCGACAAATGATGGGAGGCACAAGGTACAATGCTTGCAATGTCTGAACTGAAAGAAATACTGCCTCACGCGAAAGCACGGTTTGTCGAGAAAATGTTTTCCCACAACGATGTCCCCACGCTGTTGGACGATACGCCACTTACCATATGCAACCGCTCCAATGCGAAGGCAAAACACGATGCGGCGATAGCGCGTTGCTATGCCTTTGACAGTGAATTCTCTCTCCAGACCTGGGGCGAAGTAATTCATGGAACTGCTGGAAGCGAGGTTCTCCTATACCAGTTCAGATTCTCTCACCCTATGGAGTTCGAGAGAACGCTTTGGCATGAATGGGGACATTTGCTCTCCAACAAGTACATCGAGGCCATAAACGATGAACGGTTGGAATACTTCAAAAGACGCGAAGCCAGTCACGATAGGTTTTATCACGAGAATCTACCCGATGATGAAAGGGAGTACCAGGAACGGCTTGCATTTGGCACGCAGCTTTGGTGTGAGTTCATAGCGGACACGATCTGTAATATTGTAGCTGATGACGAGCCTCACAGCATAGCGTGGGATATACAAGAGCAGATGAAACAGGTTCTCCTTGCCGCTGTTTCAAATACGCCAGTCAAGATTGATTTGTTGGGGCATTATTGCTCCACGGTTCTCACCAATCCGACAGTTGTTGCTCATAGTGAGGTTGAGGAACGGTTCAGTATTGGGCTTGAGTTTTTGCCTGATACGACCGCAAAGCTGGTCGATACGCTGCTTTGTATTCTTGCAGATCAGCTCAACGAGGAACCAATCTGTAAAATCAGCAAAGATAGGATTCTTGATATCGGAACAGTGATAAACCAGATATGGGAAACAATCGAAGAAAGCAAACTTCAGCGGATATTAGAGAATAGATAAAGGTTGTCGAATACTATTTTGACGGAGGTGAAGCCGCGTGACGCAGAAAAACCGCACATACATCGCCATCGACCTCAAATCGTTTTATGCCTCCGTGGAGTGTGTCGAACGTGGACTTGATCCGCTGACGACGAACCTCGTTGTCGCCGATGCCAGCCGGACTGAAAAGACCATCTGCCTTGCGGTTTCACCGTCGCTCAAAGCCTACGGCATACCAGGAAGAGCTCGTCTATTTGAAGCCGTCCAGAAGGTCAAGGAGGTCAACGCGCAGCGGCAGAAAAAAGCGCCTGGACGCAAGTTCACAGGCGAATCCTACGATGCCACGAAGCTTGTTATCTCACCGGAGCTGGCAGTCTCCTATATTACTGCAACCCCTCAGATGGCTCACTACATGGAGTGCAGCACGGAAATCTATCAGATTTACTTGAAATACGTTGCACCGGAGGACATCCATGTCTATTCCATCGATGAGGTGTTCATCGATGCGACCAGCTATCTCAATACCTACAAGCTTACACCCTGCGAAATGACCATGATGCTGATACAGGATGTGCTGACCGCTACAGGCATTACGGCGACTGCCGGTATCGGCACAAACCTATATCTTGCGAAGATCGCCATGGACATTCAGGCGAAGCATATAGCCCCGGATAAAAACGGTGTCCGAATAGCCGAACTGGACGAGATGAGCTATCGCCGCCTACTTTGGACGCATACGCCCCTCACCGACTTCTGGCGTGTAGGCAGAGGTATTTCCGCGAAGCTGGAAGCAAACGGTATGTACACCATGGGCGATGTAGCGCGTAGGTCGCTCACCGATGAAGCTATGCTATATAAATTGCTTGGTGTCAACGCGGAGCTGCTAATAGACCATGCCTGGGGATGGGAGCCATGCACCATTGCCGAGATTAAAGCCTATAAGCCCAGCACAAATAGCCTCAGCTCCGGCCAGGTGCTTGGCTGCCCCTATGACAACAAGAAGACGAAGCTGATTGTCCGTGAGATGACGGAATTGCTCGTTCTTGATTTGATGGAGAAGGAACTCGTCACTGACCAGATGGTGCTTGACATCGGCTATGACATTGAGAATCTGACTGACCCCGAGATAAGCCGCGCCTACAAAGGTGAGGTCACGACTGACTATTACGGACGGAAGATTCCGAAAAACGCCCACGGCAGCATCAATCTCGGGCGGCAGACTTCCTCCAATATGCTCATTATGAAAGCCGTCATGGAACTTTTCGACCGCATCGTCGATAAAAATCTGCTTGTACGGCGTATTCACGTTACCGCCTGTCGCCTTGTCGGAGAGGATACGGTACAGAAAACCGGCATCCCGGAACAGCTTGACCTTTTTACCGATTATGAAGCTGTGGAGAAGCAACGCGCTGAGGAAGATGCCGCCTTAGAGAGAGAACGCCACATTCAAGAAGCTATCCTCAATCTGCGCGAGCGATACGGCAAAAACGCTGTACTCAAGGGTATGAACCTCGAAGAAGGTGCGACAACTATCTCCCGCAATAAGCAAATCGGCGGGCATAAGGCGTAGTTGGAAGACAAATCCGAACTTGTGGACAAGATTGTCTGTAGATTTGAAGGGGGGGAGTTTCATATGAAGTCATGGTTTACAATAGACGTAATTGATGCTCATACACATATTATCAGCGAATACCGCCACTGGGAGGAAACGCATTGCTATCTTCTCGAAGGAAAAGACCGCGCACTGCTCATTGATACAGGGCTTGGTATCTGTGACATTTCAGCAGAAGTCAAAAAGCTGACGGGCAAGCCTGTAACGGCAGTAGCCACGCATATTCACTGGGATCATATCGGCGGTCACAAGTATTACCCGGATTTCTATGCCCATGAAGCGGAGCTGAACTGGCTTTCCGGCGAATTCCCGCTGAGTATTGAAACGATTCGCAGTATGGTGATTGACAGATGCGATCTGCCGGAAGGATATGACGTCAGTACATATGAGCTTTTTCAAGGTACGCCGACACGTGTACTGCATGATGGTGATACGATTGATCTTGGAGGAAGAACAGTAAAAGTACTGCATACACCTGGTCATTCACCTGGACATATGTGCTTTTGGGAAGCTGCTACCGGATATTTATTTACTGGTGATCTTGTTTACAAGGATACGCTTTTTGCGTATTATCCATCAACAGACCCACAGGCATATCTGCATAGTCTTGAGAAAATTGCTGTGCTGCCGGTCAAACGAGTTTTTCCGGCTCACCATACGCTGGATATACAGCCTGAAATACTCATACGTATGCGCGATGCTTTTCGCCAGCTCGATAACGAGGGCAAGCTGCATCACGGGAGCGGCACATTTAATTATGGGGACTGGGCTGTATGGTTATAATGAAAATAAATGGAGAAAAGAATATTGAATTTAAACAAAATTAGAATTGACGGTATTCCTGTAATTATTTGGGGAAAGCCTAGCGATAAAATGATTCTTGCAGCACACGGAAGTCACTCTTCAAAAATCGATGACTGCATTTGGGTGCTGGCAGAAGCAGCAATCAATAAGGGTTATCAGGTTCTCAGCTTTGATCTGCCTCAGTGTGGAGAAAGAGTATATGAGACGGATTTTATCATGCCTGATGAATGCGTTCGTGAACTTAATTTGATGTATACCTATGCCATGAAACACACAAAAAAGGTTTCACTTTTCGGGTGCAGTATGGGAGCATACTTTGAATTGCTGACCTTTCCCAATGCTGTTATTGATCGAGTGTGGTTTCTTTCACCCGTCACAAATATGGAAAGGATCATTCACAATCTTATGAACTACTGCCATATTACAGAGGAAGTATTTCAGAAAAAAGTGCGGGTAGATAATGATATTGAACCGCTATATTACCCGTATTATGTGTATGTAAAAAATCACCCAATCATAAAGTGGACACATAAGACTTTTATTCTTCGCGGTGAAAACGATACGATGTGTGAATATGA
Organism: Oscillospiraceae bacterium; assembly: GCA_028705905.1. Lineage (GTDB taxonomy): Bacteria > Bacillota > Clostridia > Oscillospirales > Oscillospiraceae > RGIG529. Next base: position 419 of record JAQWCP010000132.1, on the reverse strand, counting down.
TATAGTGAAAAGCTTCGCGGATAAATTCGGTTGTGAGCTTACAGAACAAAAGAACGGGGAGCATTGGTTTCACACAGATACACAGCTTGACTTTTTCAGAGCATGGCTTGAAGCGAGATTTATATAAATTTATGCTTGCAACAAGATTCTGGAATCGACCTGTGAGGAAGTCAAACGCCGCCGCATATCGTGGGGGCACATCTTCTTTTGTCTGGTGATGGTGAAGATCATCCGACATTGGAGATGTTTTCTTATGACGCACTGTGTCAAACCATACCCGCAGAAATCAACCGTCCTGGCATAGCGCATATAGCCTTCGAAGTGGGCAATGTGAAGGCAACGTTGAAGGAAGTTATCAACGCTGGAGGAAACAGTATTGGAGAGGTGGTGGCTGCGGCCTATCCTGACGGTCTGGAAGC
>JAQWCP010000131.1 GCA_028705905.1 Oscillospiraceae bacterium | reverse complement strand
CCGCTGCATGGGGGACGGGGTGCGCGTTGCGGGGCTACGGCAGAGAATGCCATAGCCCCGACGCCGTTTATACCATGGTGGTGCCGCCGTCGATGGTCAGCACCTGACCTGTGATCTCCCGGGCGTAATCGGACGCCAAAAATGCCGTGGCCCAGGCAATGTCTTCCGCCTGCTGGGGGCGGCCCAGGGGGATGAATTTCTGGATAAATTCTTCCCAGTTTTTTTCCCGTTCTTCCGGGGACTGAATTTTGGCTGCTTCCCGCCCGTTCCAGTCAGAGGCCATGCCGTCCAAGATCTCTTCCCACATCGCGGTGCGGATGATCCCCGGCGCGATGCTGTTGACCCGCACCCCATGGGGCGCGCCGGCCTTTGCCCCCGCCTGGGTCAGGCTGATCACTGCCGCCTTGGAGGCGCAGTAATGCTGCAGCACGCCCATATTCGTCCGGCCCGCAATGGACGAAACGGTGATGATGTTGCCAGACCGCTGGCCCATCATCTGCCTTAAACCCGACTGGATCGCGTGGCTGGTACCCAGCACGTTGATGTCAAACAGGCGCTTCACCTCATCGTCTTTGATGACCATTAGATCCTCTGTGGAGACAACGCCGGCGGCATTGATGAACACATCCAGTGTGCCACCGCCAAATTTCACTGCCTCCTGCACCAGCCGTTCCACATCCTCTGCCTTGGCCACGTCGCAGGTGCGAAAGCCGGCCCGGCGGCCCATTTTTTCAATCTCCTGAACCGTCTCTCTGCCTTCCCCTTCTTTTCGGTTGCCCAAAAAGACATCCGCGCCACAGTCTGCCAGCACCAGGGCCATTTCTTTCCCCAGACCACGGCCCGCGCCTGTGAGTAATACCGTTTTCCCTGTCATATCAATTGTCATCGCCATTGTCGGTTCCTCCTTTGCACATCAGAAAAGGGACCCATCAGGGGTACCTCCCAAACTGGGCCGTGCGCCCTTGTCCCTTGATCCGTTTCTGTTTTGGAATGTGTCCATTCCAGTTGACCATATCTCTTCTAGGATGTGCAAGTTTTTCGAAACCATACCATCTGGGCCACCACTTCTTATTTTTTATGCGCTGTCGTCCCCAGGGCAAAAACAAAAGCGGCGCGGGAGTCCCCGCGCCGCTTGCTATGTGATGACAAGGAATTACAGAACCAGGTTCATCTTCTCATCTTTGAAAATCCGCTCGTCCATGAGCTTTACATCTTTCATAATAGGCTTGAAGTCCATGAGATCCAGAACTTGCGTCTGCAGATCGATGCCCGGTGCAACTTCCTTCAGCTCCACACCTTCCGGTGTCAGCTCGAACACGGCACGCTCGGTGACATACAGCACCGGCTGGCGCACCTTCTGGGCATATTTTCCGCTGAAGGTGATCTGCTCTACGTCTTTCACCAGCTTCTTGGATTTGCCCTCTTGCAAAATCTCCAGCTTGCCGCCGCCCACTTTGACCTTCAGGCCGCCAGCGGTAAAGGTGCCGCAGTAAACAACCTTTTTGGAGTTCTGGGTGATGTTGATGAAGCCGCCGCAGCCGGCCAGCTTGGGGCCGAACTTGCTGACGTTGACATTGCCGTTCTGGTCCATCTGTGCCAGGCCGAGGAACGCAACGTCCAGACCGCCGCCGTCATAGAAGTCGAACTGATAACCCTGATCCAAGATGGCGTCGGGGTTGGTGGCGGCGCCGAACACGTCTTTTGCCGCGGGGATGCCGCCGATGGTGCCGGCCTCTGTGGTGAGAACCAGGCCCTCAACGCCCTCTTCCGCGCCGACAGAAGCGACGCCTTCCGGCACGCCGATGCCCAGGTTGGACACTGCGTTTGGCACCAGCTCCATGGCGCTGCGGCGGGCGATGACCTTTCTCTCATTGAGGGGCATGGGGGGCAAAGATTCCAGCGGAACACGAACTTCGCCGGAAAGGGCGGGGTTGTACGGCGTTTCGTTGCCCATCCAGTGGTTTTCCGGCTTTGCCTTTACGACGGCGTCCACATAAATGCCCGGCAGCTTGACCTTCCGGACGTCCAAGGAGCCATATTCCACCACTTCTTCTACCTGCACAATGACATAGCCGCCGGAATTTTTGGCAGCCTGAGCCATGGAGATCATTTCCAAGGTGACAGGTTCTTTTTCCATGGTGCAGTTGCCCATGGTGTCGGCATAGGTGGCACGCAGCATCACCACGTTGATGGGGAAAGATTTATACAGCAGCTTTTCCTCACCCAGGATATCAATGACCTGTACAATGTCCCCTTCTTTTTGGGCCTTTTCGTTGATCTTGCAGCCTTCAATTCTGGGGTCGGCAAAGGTGTTCAGGCCCACATGGGTGATGACGCCGGGCTTGCCGCCGGCGATCTCCCGGTATAGCTGGGAGATGACGCCCTGGGGTACGTTATATCCAAAGATCTTATTGTCCAGCACCAGCTTCTGGATGGCAGGCTCCACTGCATAATGGCCGGCATAAATGCCGCGCAGCAAACCCTCATGGGCCCAGCGGTCCATGCCGTTGCCCTTGCTGTTGCCCTGGCCTGCGCAGTGCATCGCCTGCAAGCTATTGGGATGGCCGGTTTCCAAAAACTCCTCTTCCAATGCAATCAGCAGCTCTTCTGCGTGCATCAGACCGACGAATCCCTCTACAGCGACGGTGTCACCGTCTTTGATGAATTTGCGAACTGCTTCGCGGCCAGTCATGACCTTACTCATAACAAACTCCTTCTTTCTACAATATCGTTCGATACGGCTAAGAAGCGCGGGGCGGACGTGAAAAAGCGGAAACCGGCCTTTTCGCAAGCAAATTTCATGCATCAAAAGGTCTCGTTTCCGTATTGGTGATCCGCTTCCTTTCCAAATGGCGCTGCAACTTGCAGACATTATGTAGACGCGTTTCACGCCTGTATCAAAACCAGCTTTTCCGTCCGGCACGCCCGCAAAATACCCCTAATCCGATTCTAGGCAAACAAGACGGAACATCTGGTCAAAATCACCGATTTGCTTCGATCGCTTCTACCATTTTCTTATTATATCACACCAAATAGGCTTGTCAAGGCGGTTTTTCCTGGTATATTCCAGATTCTGCCGCAGATTTGCCCCCATCTGCTCAAAGGCCCCGACGGGTGGGTGGAGGGCAAAAATAGCTGCCAAAAGGCGGCGGATTCACCCTTCGTGGAACCCGCCGGCTTCCTCTGTTTCTCCTTCGCCCAGGTCTCCCAAAACCTCCCGGCCGAAAACCCGTTTTTTCTCCCGGGCGGCCTCCACCAGATCGGAAAGATTCCGCTTGACCAAAGCGGGATGTTTGACCCGCTTAATGTCAAACTCTGGGGTGGTTTTGTCGGCGGCACAGCAGTGGATGGTGCCAAGACCAAAGAGCCGCTCGCCCAAAGAGCGGCGCAATGTCACATCCAGCACCCGGTACAGCCGCACCTCTTCCTCCACGCGGCTCAGCAGCCCCGTCTCCACATAGAGAGCCTCTTCTGTCAGCGCATACCGGGTAAAGCTGAGGGGCAGGCCAAAGAGGGTTCGCTTTCGGTCTTTCCAGACGATTTCAGCCATCGTATCCTCCTTCTCCCAATCCTGTTTTATCTTTTTTGCCTTTTCGCACGCTCACTTCCCCCGCCTGGAGGACGTGAATCCCGGCTTCTGTCTCCACCAGCAGGTTCCCCGCTTCATTGATGGCCCTTGCCACGCCCGCTTTTGGAACCCCGCCATCCAGATATGTGATCTCCTTCCCCAGAAGGAAAGAGCTTTGCCGGTACTCCTCCATCAAAGCCGGGTTGTCCAAGTCCTCACAGAAGGCCACGCATGATTTGGCGATTTCCGCCGCCAGGCGGCAGCGGGAAAATTCCAGCGGGGCGCCCCCCGCGGGAAAGAGGCTGGTGACGATTTCGCGCAGGTCCTGGGGGTACCCCCCCTCCGGCCGGTAGATGTTGATGCCGATGCCCAGCACCACGCTTTGCGGCTCCATCCGCTCCACATCCACATACGCCTCTGTCAGAATGCCCACGGCCTTTTTCCCGCCCAGGTACACGTCGTTGACCCATTTGATCTCAGGCGGCTGTTGGGACCAGGGCGCCAGCGCCCGGCACACCGCCACCGCCGCCGCCACCGTCACCTTGGTGGGGTTTTTGGACCGGGGGGTCAAAATGAGGCTCATATAAAGCCCCGCATCAGGCGGGGAGAAAAAAGGCTTTCCCCTCCGCCCGCGCCCGGCGGTCTGCTGGCCCGCCAAGACCACTGTCCCGTGGGGCGCGCCTTGGGACAGCAGGCGCAAAGCCTCTTCATTGGTGGAGGTGGTTTCCTCCAGCAGGAGAATAGGAGCCGTCCAGCCCAATGGCTCCAAATGGGCCTCCACCCCCGCCGCCGTCAGCTGATCCCCTGTCATCCGGTATCCGCCCCCCGGGACAGCCTCGATCTCGTGCCCCTCCTGCTTCAGGCTCTGGACCGCCTTCCAGACGGCGGCCCGGGAGACGGCACACGTCTCCGCCAGCATCTGGCCCGACACCACCTGCCCCCTGTGCTGCTCCAGGTGGTAGACCACGTTTTCTTTCAGTTTGCGCAAGCAAGCGTCCCCCTTCCAAAGGCGCCGCTGGCCTTCCCCGGCGGCGTCTCATGGCCATTTTGTTGGGTTCAATGTATCAGAAAAGCATCTGTTTGTCAATGACCGACAAAAAAGGAGAAATTTGCAGAAAAAATGGAACCTTTTCTGTTTTTACTGCGTCTAAATAAATAGTCAGAGCATTTCTGACTTCCCTTGGTCCATGCGGCTTTGCAGGAAGCAGAGCCGCCCCCGTCGCCTCCCCCGGCGGCGGGGGGTCTCATAGTTTACCCCCCATCTCCCGGCGGGGGCATGGCTCCCGTCGGATCCCCCCTCCTATTTATCTACCCAATCTGAGCAAACAAGATGGAAAGAAAAAGAAAAAGACCGACGGGTCGCAGCAGCTGCTGCGGCCCGCCGGTCTTCTTCTCGTTGATCCTTGCAGGTTATCTTTGTGGTTACGCCTTTCCGGCGCAGCCCAGCACATGCTCAATCTTGTGGCGCACCACGCTGCGCACATTGTCTCTTCCCGGGGTGAGATATTGCCGGGGGTCAAAGTGATCCGGGTGCTGGGCCATGTGCTGGCGGATGCCCGCCGTCATGCCCAGGCGCAAATCGGAATCGATATTGATCTTGCAGACGGCCTTCCGGGCTGCCTCCC
>JAQWCP010000006.1 GCA_028705905.1 Oscillospiraceae bacterium | reverse complement strand
CCGCTACCCCGCCCAGGGGCCGGCGGAAATCGCCTTCTCCTCCTCCTTCCCCGGCAGATTCGTGGCCAGGGAGCTGCAGCCCGGCCAGATCATCATCTGCCAGAAATCCGCCTTCCTGTGCGCCACCCACGGCGTGGAGCTTGCCGTGCATTTTCAGAAAAAGCTGGGCGCGGGCATGGTGGGCGGCGAGGGCTTTATCATGCAGCGCATCACCGGCCCGGGCATGGTCTTTCTGGAGGTGGACGGCTACTGCCAGGAGTACGACCTGCAGCCGGGTGAGCCGCTGGTGTGCGACACCGGCGTGCTGGCCATTATGGACGCCACCTGCCAGATGGATGTGCAGATGGTCAAGGGCGTAAAGAATATGCTGCTGGGCGGCGAGGGCCTGTTTGACACGGTGATCACCGGACCGGGCAAGGTGTATCTCCAGACCATGCGGATTCCGGCCATCGCAAAGCTGATGGCCCCCTATCTGGCATCCAAAAAGTAATCCAAAGACTGCTTTTACAGTGGAAATAACAGGTTAACAGGAGGGATTTTCTATGAAGATAAAAAACGTTTGGCTGGCAGGATGTCTTGTTTTGGCGATGGTTATGTTGACAGCCTGTAGCGGCGGAAAAACAGGCGAGGGAACACAGACCTCGAATCCAGCCCAAGAGACAAAACCCTCGGCGGAAGGAACCGCTGTGACCACAAAATTATGGACGCTGACGTATCCGGATGTCTGGAGCTATAACGAAGAGGATACCAGCGATGACGACAACTATTCCAAAGGAGTCTTTCGCCTTGAAGAGAAGGATGCTGTTCTGGTCGAGGCGCAGATAGAGGTAACAAAGGGGTCGCCCGATGGATATCGGGATACTCTGAAAGGGGCCGGGATCGACGCCTATGAGATGGTGGAAAACAATGCCGGAGATTTTGTTGAATTAGGCGGAGTGAATTGTATTACCGCGCGGAACCCCGGCGGAGACAGGTTAACTTATCTGGGCCGTGTGGAAAACGCGGAGGCAACGGTCAAGGTCGTGGTAACCGGCGAGCATGCCGACCCCAAGGTGGCGCAGCTTCTCGATACGCTGAAGTTTACCCTTGAGGACGTGGGAAATACAGATCCGCCCTGGCCCTGGAACGGCGCGCCCATTGCGCCGGAGGCTTCGTATACGGCAATGGTCGCCAACTACAAGATCAATTCCCAATGGGTGCCTTTGGAGGAGCCGCTTGTTGTGGACGATACTTTCAGCGGAGAGATCGCGGCCAAGGGCGATACACTGTGGGTATTGCTGGATAACACGCTGCGTGAATATTCCATAGGGGAAAAGCTCAGTCTGGTTTGGGAGAAAAAGCTGGAGGACGATTATGAAAAAATCTCCGTCGATCAAAACGGAAATCTCTATGTCACCGGCTTCATGTCTCCGATGCTTACCCTTTCAGGCAACGAGGTGGTCGCTACCAACAAGGATGTTGACACCGCGGTGATGCATCCCGGCGGCGAATGGGGCGTTTCCTTCTTTTACGGCAGTCCGTCCAGGAAAGTTACCCTCAACAACCATACCGCGACAATGAGCGAATGGCTGCCTATGGACAATGTGAATGTAAATAATGTGTCTATATCGGAGCATTACATCTTTGTTGCGGGAACCAATAAGGAAACCGATAATCACGGGGTATGGGTATACGATGCTTCCGGCAATGAGAAATGTGTGCTGGGAAACAAGGAATATGGAGAGCCTGACAGCCTGGGCTCCATCACACAGGTGGTGGAAACCGCCGGCGGGTTTATCGGGTTTGATGGAAACATGCGGGAGATCCTCTTTTGGCAGACCGACGGAACCTACATCGGCTCCCTGGAGGACAGCGAGCTTTTCGGCACCAACTATCCCTGGATCAGCGCTGCGGCTGTCATGAAGGACGGAAGCGTACTGGTGGGCATGACCGAAGAACGCGCGGATAAATCCGCCGATGAATTCATTGTGTTTCGACTGACAGGCTTCTAAAGGAGTGATAGGCCAATCAGGGCATAGGTCCCGAAAGCCTTTTATATCAAACAGGAATAAAAGTTATTCTTACCAAATCCATTCATCCCCAAGGAGGTGATCATTTGAAACATGTGCTTCTGTTTATGCGGCGCAAGGTGCTTTCCGGCGCGCTGAGCCGTTTGGCAAAAGAAAAAAACCAGCTGCGATTTTTTACCGAAACAAACCCCGCCAACCTGCTGATCGCCGCCAAGAGTCATAGGGTGGAAATTGCGGTGATAGAGGCGGCGGAAAGCGGCGAGTTCTCGGTCCATGACAGTTTGCGCCTGTGCGATGAAATACGACGTGGTCTGCCCGGCTGCAAGCTACTGCTGCTCTGTTCGGAAAACAGTGAGGAGAGCAAGAGGCTGGCGATCTCAGCTAAGCAGGAGGGGCATATCGATGACTTTATCTTTTATGACACTTCGATAGACTACCTGATGAGTAAACTGCTGGCGATGTGATAGGAGGGTTTTACTATTGGGAAACACTTGGAATGTAGAATTTACGTCCCTGCCGCAAAATTTGATTGAAATGCAGGCGATGCGGGAAGCGGCGATGGATACTCCCTACGCTGCAGCCGCCCTGATCGTGGCAGCGCTGTGCGCATATCCGACAAATAAAGAAGCGGCCCTGGAAATGCTCGATTTCCTCAAAGGGCCCCAGCCGCTGAGTGCCTACGACAAGCAATTTTTGGCCGACCGCCTGCGGGGCAAGCCTTATCTGCCCCTGTCCTACTTTAAGGGAGCGACACCTGAAAACGGATATACCCCAGATCGGCCGTATGTTATCACCGTGCGGGATAATCCCCACAGCTACGCGCAAAAGGCGGAGGGCTATGTCCAGCTCTATCTGCAATCCTCCGGAGCGGACAGTCCCCGGCCAGTCAAGCTACGGGAAAAGCCCTCCACCGGACAGTGGTTTTTGTGGGAGCAGATGCTGCTCAGCGACATCCGGCCCCCCAAGAGCGCGGACCCCTGGGCTTAAAAAATGGGCTTGCCGCATCCCATCGCTGATCGGCGAAAAGACTGCGGCGGGATGAACAATATAAGAAAAAGGAGAGTTGAGTGATATGGGACTTATCAAAGCCGCATTGGGCTCCGCCGGAGGCGTTCTGGCAGAGCAGTGGAAGGAATTTATTTACTGTGAGGCGCTGCCCGCTAATGTACTGGCCGTCAAAGGGCAAAAGCGAACCTCGGGCCGCTCTTCCAACACAAAGGGGAGCGATAACATCATCAGCAGCGGATCCGTCATCGCCGTGGCTGACGGCCAGTGTATGATTATTGTGGAACAGGGCAAGGTGGTGGAGCTTTGCGCGGAGCCGGGCCAATTTACCTTTGACGCCTCTACCGAGCCTACCATTTTCTCGGGAGAACTGGGCGACAGCATCAAACAGACCTTCCAAAATATCGGCAAGCGCTTCACCTTCGGCGGCGAGCCGCCCAAGGATCAAAGAGTATATTACTTTAACACAAAAGAGCTGCTCGGCAACAAATACGGCACGCCAAGCCCGGTGCCCTTCCGGGTGGTGGACAACAATGTCGGTCTGGATATGGACATCGCCATCCGCTGCTTCGGCGAATACAGCTACCGGGTTTGCGACCCTATGTTGTTCTACACCAACGTCTGCGGGAATGTGGAAGAAGCCTATATGAGGGAGGGCATCGACGGTCAGCTCAAAAGCGAGCTGATGACCGCCTTGCAGCCCGCCTTTGCCAGAATCAGCGAAATGGGCATCCGCTACTCCGCCCTGCCCGGTCATACCATGGAGCTGGCTCAGGCGCTCAACGATGTGCTCAGTGAAAAATGGCGCGGTTTGCGGGGGCTGGAGATCGTCTCCTTCGGCGTGTCCAGCGTGAAGGCCAGCGAAGAAGACGAGCAAATGATCAAGGAACTGCAGCGCAACGCGGCCTTCCGCAACCCCACCATGGCGGCGGCCCATCTGGTGGGCGCCCAGGCGGCAGCCATGCAGAGCGCGGCGGCCAACGAGGGCGCGGGCCCGGCCATGGCCTTTATGGGGATGAACATGGCGGGAAACGCCGGGGGCATGAACGCCCAGAACCTGTTCCAGATGGGGCAGCAGCCGCAATATCAGGCGCCGCCCGCCCAGCCGCCTACCCCGGCTCCTGCCCCGGCCCCCGCCGGCTGGACCTGCGCCTGCGGTCACGGCGGCAACGCGGGAAAATTCTGCGCCGGCTGCGGAAAGCCCCAGCCCGCCCCCGCCGAGGGCTGGACCTGTGCTTGCGGCGCCGGCGTCACGGGCAGGTTCTGCCCGGAATGCGGCAAGCCGAAGCCCGCGGCGGACGGCTGGAGCTGTACCTGCGGCGCGGTGAACAAGGGGAAATTCTGTGCCGAGTGCGGCAAACCGAAGCCCGCCGGCGTGCCTCAGTACAAGTGCGACAAGTGCGGCTGGGAGCCGGCGGATAAGGCGCACCCGCCCAAGTTCTGCCCCGAGTGCGGCGACCCCTTTGACGATGGGGATATGAGCTGAGGGCGCTCTCTAAAAGAGGTTTAAATAAAAATGATGGAGGTAATTGTAATGAAAGGTCAAAAGTTTCTCAAGATCACAGGAATCATCATGATCATCGGCGGCGCTTTGGGGGCGATTTTCGGGTTGATTGCCCTGGCGGGCATCGGCGCGCTGGCGCAGTGGGCCGGCAGCTCCGAGGGCGCGGGTTTTCTCTACGCGGCCTCCGGCCTGGCGGCGGCGGGCGGCGTTTTGCAGATCATCGCGGGCGTCACCGGCGTGAAGCATTGCGCCAATCCCGCCAAGGCCCAAACCTGCATTGTCTGGGGCGCTGTGGTGGCGGCGCTGTGCGTCCTCACCAACATTCTGTATATGGTCGGCGGAAACGGCTTCCAGCTGTCCTCTGTGGCGCTGGGCCTGGTTCTTCCCGCGCTCTATATCTATGGCGCCGTCCTCAACAAAAAGGAGATACAGTAAGCAGCGGGACAGCGCCGGCCTGAAACGCCTGTGAAAACGGCGAAAAGCAAGCGGACGTCGTCCGCGCGGTATCCCATGCAATCGAACAAGGAGGGTTGCCCATGGCGACACAAATCACCAACTACCAGTGCCCGTCCTGCACCGGCCCGCTGCGCTTCGCGGGCGGGTCCGGCAGGCTGGAGTGCGAATACTGCGGCACGTCCTACGACGTTGCCGTGATTGAGCAGCTTTATGCGGACAAGGAACAGGCGGCGGCCGGCGCCGATCCCCAGTGGGATACCTCCATGGCGGGAGACGCCTGGAGCGAGGAGGAGGCCGCCCATATCAGGGTCTATGGCTGCCCCTCCTGCGGGGCGGAGCTGCTCTGTGACGACACCACGGCGGCCACCGCCTGCCCCTATTGCGGGAATCCGACGGTGGTGCCGGGACAGTTCACCGGCCAGCTGCGGCCGGACTATGTGATTCCCTTCAAGCTGGACAAGGCGGCCGCCGTGGCCGCGCTGAAACGCTACTACAAGGGAAAACGCTTTTTACCCAAAACCTTTGCCGACGGCAATCACATCGGGGAGGTCAAGGGCGTCTACGTCCCCTTCTGGCTCTTTAACGGAGAAGCGGACGCGGATATGCGCTTTCGCGGGACCATCGTCCATGTCCACAGAACAGGAGACGAGGAGGTTACGGTCACCGAGCACTACCGGGTGGCGCGGTCGGGCAGCGTCGCCTTTGAACGCATCCCCGTGGACGGCTCCTCCAAAATGCCCGACGCGCACATGGACGCCATCGAGCCCTTTGCATACGGCGAGCTGAAGCCCTTCTCCTCCGCCTACCTGCCCGGCTTTCTGGCGGACAAGTATGACCAGGACGCCGAGGCCTGCGGCCAGCGGGCCAACGCCCGCATCCGAGCCAGCGCCCAGGACGCCTTCACCGCCACCGCGGGGGGCTACGCCACCCTTGTGCCGGAGCACAGCGACATCCGCCTGCGCCGGGGCGAGGTCAAATACGCGCTGCTGCCGGTGTGGATGCTCAGCACCAAATGGGCGGGCAGGGATTTCCTCTTTGCCATGAACGGACAGACCGGCAAGCTGATCGGCGACCTGCCGGTGGACTGGCGTAAGTTCTGGCTCTGGTTTATCGGGATCTCAGCGCCTCTGATGGCGGCGCTGGGCGTGATCCTGTTTTAGGGAGGGGGATGGAGATGAAACGACTGCTGTCAATGATAATTCTGACCCTTATCCTGTGCTGCACCCTCCCGTCGCCGGCCCTGGCCGCGGACGGCGGGTACGGCGGGCCCCTGGTATCCGACGGGGCGCGCTGTCTGACGGACGAGGAGTCTTTCGCGCTGGAGGATATCGCCATGGAGCTGTCCCAGCGCTACCGGTGCGAACTCTACATTGTCACCATGGACGACATGGGAACGGAAGACGCCTATGCGTTTGCCAAAGACCTCTACCGGGAACATGGCATGGGCTTCGGGACGGACAAAAGCGGACTGCTTTTCCTCCTGAGCATGGCCCGGCGGGACTACGCGCTGGTGGCCTACGGCTACGGCAACACCGCCTTCACTGATTACGGCAAGGATGTTCTGCTGGAGCGGCATGTGCTGCCCCGGCTGGCCGAGGACCGGTATTACGACGCCTTTGCCGCCTATCTGAATACGTCGGGCGAATACCTGGCCATGGCCCGGGAAGGAACGCCCTTCGATGCGGACACCGACCCGGAGCAAGGAAAAACGCGGTTTTTGATCAAGCTGGGGGTCACCCTGCTGCTGCCGCTGCTGATCGCGGGCGCGGTCTGCCTGCTCTGGCTGAGGCGGATGCGGACGGCGAGGCCCGCGCGGGCGGCCGACCAGTACATACCGGCGGGCGGCTTCCGGCTCACCGGGCGGGAGGACACCTTCCTGTTCCGGACCGAAACCCGCAGGACCATTGAGAAGAAGTCCCTGGGCGGCGTCACCATCGACAAGGACGGCTTTTCCGGCCGGAGCGGAAAATTCTGAGCATGGAACCGAACTGTATGATCCACGAGAGGAGGCTCAAATGAAAAAGAAACTTATTTTACCGCTTTTGCTGATGCTTGTCTTTACGCTTTCCGCCTGCGGCCCAGACCCTGGAGGCAAGCCGTCCCCGCCCCCGGAGAGCAATTCGCCCCATGAAGAAACGCAAATTGGCCCGCCCCATCAGGACGCGGGCGGGCTGGCGGAGGTGCTGCTTGAGGACGGCGGGGCAAGCATCGTCCTGTACCCGGAGAAATGGCCGGATCTGTCGGAGGTGTTTGGCGATGACAACGTGTATCTGGGCGAGGCGGGGCAGGGACTCACCTTCCGGGTGAACAATCTGTCCGGCAAGGTAAAGGACGCCTGCATCGGTGTCCTGCCATGGTTTTTTGAGAGCAACCCATACACACCGTCTTGCATGCCCATGGTGATTTTCTTGATGGAGGACGGGAGTCTGGAATGGACGCTGGCGGACCCCTATTGGCTGGTTACCGAAACGGTGTACGGCTATGACGAGGTGGCCTACAGCTGGGGAACGTTGCCCTGGATAACGGATATCTCCTCCCTCTCCTATGAGCGGCAAAAGGAAGGGAAAGGCGAAATGACCATGGTCGCTACGGATACCGCCGGACTACGCTACGACTTAATGTATCCGCTGACTCTTCAGAACATGCTTTGGACCGTCTGGCGCTGCGACCTGTCGACAGAGGAAGGGCAGTTCATGAATCTTCAGCTTGACGCGGAGGGCAACGCCACTCTGGAAAAAGGCTGGGGGATGAGCATAGATGAGGTCTATTCCGGCAGCTATAAGATGTATCTGGCGGAGGACGGCATCCAGGGGCAGCGGGCGGGAACCATCGCCTTTCATTTGAAACGTGACATGGAAAGAAGCAGCGAGGTCCCCGGCTCTCCCATGAAAATGGAAGGAAGCTATTTCGTTGCGCTTGACGGGTCGGGAAGCTATTATTCTGATGCGGAGGATGCTTGGACCCTGCGCCTGTGGCCCGCCGAGGGCGACGCCCTGCACAGCGAAAACGGCAAAGCCCTGGAGGAATACCTGTTTTATTATGACCCGGAGGAGGGCGCCCCCATAGATTTCGGCGAGGCCACCGACGAGGAGCTGGTCGATTATCTGCTGTCTATCGTGCCGGAGGCCAAGCGGCTGGTGGAGGAGCAGGGCATGTCCGTGCTGGTCACCGGTGAGACCACGGAGTTTGAAAACGCCACGATTTGCCGGGATATCTGGCTGGGCACCAATAGGCCGGATTCCTTTGTGCGGGAGATTCTCTATACGGTCAGCCCATGGGGCGAGATTTTCCAGTATGACCCCATCGGCGACGGGTGGAATTATCCCTGAGCCGAAGGATTTCCAAAAAGTTGACCCTTTTGGGCCATGCGCGGAAAAAATGAATCCGTTACAATGGGTATGAGGGTAGAAACACGTCTGCCCGAAAATTGGTTTGATGCGGAAAGGAGCATTTTTATGAAAAGGATTCTGATTTTGGCAATGACATGCATGATGGTTCTGGCCCTGTGTGCCTGCGGCGGAGACAAGGGCGGCGCAAAGGACAAGGGCGGAGACTCCTACAGCCTGGACTATACCGGCACAGAGGTACAGACCATGTCCGAGGAGCGAAGCTCCATAGAAACGCTGGAAAAAGTAAAGAAAGAATGGCTGGAGAATCTGAATTATTTCCCCGGGACGGAGCAGGCCAAGCTTACTTATGCGGATTTTGTGGATTATATCGGCTGCGACGCCAGTGAATATCATTATGACAAAGACTACAAGAGACAGGTATATACCTGGTACTCTGAGGTGGCGGGTGAAAACATACAAATCCGGCTGGACGCTTACTTTCTCGAAGATGGCGGGGTTTGGAAGCTGAATGCAGCAGGCTATGACTATTAAGCTTGCGATAGAAAGCAACTGACTGCAGATGACGGCAAGTCTGATTTAAGTTAGAACCATCCTCATGCGGTTCTGCGAGAGCTACAAATAAGCCCAAATAGCGAGTACCGCTAAAACAGCCAATACTGAAAGCATACACCAAGGGCGGCGGTAAGACTTTGATTTCTTACCACCGCCCTACTCATTCCCCTGATTACGGGAAAGAAAGACCAAACCATGAAACAGCATAGCCTTTTCAAAATTGTCCCTCTTGTCATCATCGTCCTGCTGGTGATCTCCGTCAGCGCCGTCGCCTGTGATACCCATCGTATGGCTCAACGACGGCCAGCCTTACAGAAACGCCGCCAGAGGCTCCCCGGAGCAGCCCCGCCGGTACGCCGGAGCCTGCTTCGGAGCCCGCGGCAAGCCCCGTCCCCCTCGTCAGCCGCCAAAACGAGCTTGCGGCGGCCATCGGGGAAAACCCCGATACCGTGGCCTGGCTCTATCTGCCCGGAACAGAAATCGACGACCCCGTTGTGCAGGCCGCCGACAACGACTATTATTTGCAGCGCACCTTTGAGGGCGAATACAGCGTATGGGGCTGCTATTTCGCGGACTCTTTGAACACGCTGGACAGCCGGGCAAATCTGGATGCCAACACCGTCATTTACGGCCACGCCTACAAGAACGAAGACCCCGACGAGCGCAAGTTCACCCAGCTTTTCAAGTATCTTGACCCGGCCTTTGCGGAGCAAAATCCCTACCTGTATCTTGCGCTGGGCGGCGAGGATTTGGCGTTTCAGGTGGCCGCCGTATTTTTTACCGACATCAGCTTTGACTACATCAACCCCAACCCGCCGCAGAGGGATTTCCATGAAACCGTGGCGGCGAAAAATGAGCTGCTTATTGACGGGCTGGACTTCGGCCCCGGAGACTATGTTTTAACCCTCTCCACCTGCTCCCACCGCTATGACGTGGACAAGACCCGCAATCACCGGCTGGTGGTCATGGCAAAACTGCTGCCGGAGGGCGCTACTGTGCAGGACATAACAATAACGGCTAATCCAAATCCGGAAAAGCCGTAAGAAAAATACTGGATATGATATGGCATCACCAGCAAGATGGAGGTGGTTTGATGGAGGATGAACATCAAGAGGGGGAACACTGGATTCTATGTCCGCTTTGCCAGAGTAAAACGCGGACCAAAATCCGGAATGACACAATCCTGATAAAGTTCCCCCTGTTCTGCCCGAAATGCAAAGCGGAAATCCTGATTAACATCAGGAAACTGCACATGACAATCATAAAGCGGCCAGACGCTAAGACGCAGAGCCGATAACCTAACCGTTATCTGCCCTGCGTCTTTTTTTGCTTCAAAGCAAGCGTCATGGCTTCTTTTTTTCCTCCGGGGGCGTGTCCCTAAACGTGTCTGCCTGCCTGCACAAGTCTATGTACTTTTGCGCTTCCGCTTCGGTCTTGCTCTTGAAGAAATCGTAGACACACTTGGGTATGTCATTCGGGGATACCGTATCAGGAAAAACAATCGCGTCAAGACTGATGTCCAGCTCCCTCGCAAGCATGGCGACTGTTTCAAACTTAGGATTACTGCGGCACAGCTCGGTGTCCATGATCGTGCGATAGCTCATTCCCAGCTTCGCCGCAAGACCCTTCTGTGTTTTTTCAGCGGCGTCACGCTTTTCGCGGAGCTTTTTGCTGAACTCGTCAACCGGATTATACATTACAACTCACCTCATGTTAATTATAGTGTGCATCACAGATGCTATAAATCACCACTCATAGCACCACGGGTACACTACAACTCACTTTGACGTATGGAGGCTCGTTATGCAAAGAACTTACTGGTGTCAGAAAGGATTGAAGTGATAAGAGAGCTGCCCTACTAAGGCTGGCTCAAAACACGAATAAAGCATCAAATACGAGCTGCGCTCATCAAGGTGAGTTGTAGCTCGTATTATGTCTATCACAGCTCCACTTGATTTCCTGCGGCATAGTACCGTCATCTACCGGAGATAGCGCCAAAGGCGCATGGGCGTGTTTTTTGACACGCCTGTGCGCCTTTGTTGTTTCTGTACATCGTATCCGTCCGCGTTGCCGCAGTCCTCCGCACTCCGCTCAGATTCGCACCGACCTACAAAAAATCTGAACGGAGGATGTCACAATGACAATTATCAATCTGCGGGATTATTACCCGATTTACAAAGAGGATACCTTCATCGAAGTTTCCGATGAGATCGCCACCTTCCTCGCGGAAGAAAAGCGGCTCCAGACCAACTATGAGCAGTACATACGCGACAACAAGGCGTTCTACTCCCTCGACTGCGGCGACGGCATTGAAGCTGACGCGCTGGACAGACCGGAGCAGCCGGATGAAGCGTATGAACGCGCCGAGCTTGCCTGTCTGCTGGATGAGGCGCTGGCGTCGCTGCCCGAAGCACAGCGGCGGCGTGTGTATGCTCATTTCATAGAGCAGATGTCACAGGCAGAGATTGCAAAAAACGATAGTGTCGGAAAGAGTACCGTCTCTGAATCTATCTCACGCGGCATGGAAAACTTGAAAAACTTTTTGAAAAAGTTTTTCTAACGACCCGAACTTTTGCCCGATTTTTCTTGAGGTATATGAGAGGACGTAGTTTCGCTCATGCTCATTGAAAATCGAATATACGGTATTGCAGGCACAGACCCCGCGTGATAGCGAAATGAGGTGCGCCGCCAAGACAATGGCTTTCAGGAGGTGATTTCGGACAAGCCATTCGAGCGATCTACGCATTTCCTCAGACCCGGACTATGGTAAATCCGGGCGCGACGACAGCGCGGGCGATACGCAACTCCAGCTACGGCCTCCCACTGACTTGAGGGGGAACGCGGCTTCACCCGTCAGCAAAAAGGGCTCCCAGCGAATTGATAATTCGCTGGGAGGAGCCGGAACAGTGAAATGAATGAGCTTTCGCATTTGTGCGGAAGCGAATGATATGGAACTTGTGACGGCGACGCGACGGTGCGGCGGCGTTGGGACAGCCTTACCAAAGGCGGCCTGCAATATCCCTATCGCCGGGGCGCGTGGCAAATATGGCGAATTATATCTCGAAATTGTAAGTCATGAGCTGACGGCACTCTTATGCCATCAGGCAGTCAATCTTGTGCCGTCAGCTTATTGTTATGCTTTTGAGAAAACACATATCACGGAAGGAGCGTCAGCATGGAGAGTAATAAAGTAGTACATACGCAGGAAGAACAACTTGTAGACATTCGCAGCGTCAGTGTGGATCAATCTCTGCCAAAGGAAAAGCGGCTGGCGGAGTTCATTCGGCAAATCGGAAATCCGTACCGCTTCGGCTGCGGGGATTTTACCGTCAACGTCACCTTTGCCAACAACGGCGTTTCTCTGGAGGAACGCTTGCAGGGCATCATCCGTTAGTACAATCGACATCCTCGCCATTTAGAAAAGAGCCTGATACAATAGAATACGGAAAAGGATTCAAACAGGCGCACCCTCATATCCACTCTTTTCAAATGGGCTATCCGGGAGAAAGGAGTGCTTTTCATGCCCAAATATAAAGCAGCAGAATACATCCGGCTTTCCTACACGGATGACAAATCCAACGAGAGCGACAGCGTGGGCAACCAGCGCAAGCTCATCGAAAACTTTATCGCACACAACCCGGATATTGAGGTCGTGTCCGAGAAAATCGACGATGGTTACAGTGGTATTCTTTTTGACCGTCCGGCGTTCAAGGAGATGATGCAGGACATCACTGATGGTAAAATCAACTGCGTCATCGTCAAAGACCTGTCCCGTTTGGGACGCGAGTACATCGAAACCGGGCGTTATCTCCGGCGCGTCTTTCCCGCCTACGGCGTCCGCTTCATCGCTATCAATGACAATATCGACACCGCAAGGGACAGCAGCGGCGACGATCTGGCAGTATCGGTAAAAAATATCATGAATGAGGCCTACTGTCGGGACATTTCCATTAAGACCCGCAGTTCCCTCGACATTAAGCGCCGCAACGGTGATTTTGTAGGAGCATTTACCGTTTACGGCTACCTCAAATCAGAGGAAAACCACAATCGGCTGGAAATTGACCCCTACGCCGCAAACATTGTCCGCACCATCTTCCGTATGCGTATGGAGGGCAGCAGCGCGTCGTATATCGCCGGTGAACTGAACCGGCTCTGCATTCTCTCCCCGCTGGCATACAAGAAGAACAAAGGCTTACCCTATGCCAAGGGCGGTTATGCCGACAAAGAGAGCTGCAAATGGTCAGCCACCACCATCATCCGCATGTTGCAGGATGAGGTTTACACCGGCGTGTTGGCACAGGGCAAGCAGAGTACGCCCCACTACAAGTTGAAAACGCTGGAACAGCATCCAGCATCCGAGTGGATTCGCGTACCCGACGCACATGAGCCGATTATTGAGCGCAGAGATTTTGAGCTGGTGCAGCAGCTGCGCCATGTGGATACGCGGACAGCGCCGCAAAAAGGCGCGGTGTATCTGTTCTCCGGCATCCTGATTTGCGGGAGCTGCGGCAGTCGCATGACCCGTAAAACCAACCGCTCCGGCGGTAAGGAATATAACTACTATTACTGTCCAACCGGGAAAAAGCACGGCTGCGAGCATCCCGTTATGCTCAAGGAGAGCGAGCTGATGGAATGTGTCCGCGTCAGTCTGAAAGGTCACATCGACAATGTTGCGTCACTTGAAGCACTATTGTCCGGCGTAGACCAACAGCGCATCAATCAGCAGCTTGCCAGCGAATATACCGAGCAAATCAGAGAAAACGAGCGCCAGCTTGAAAAGGTGTCCGAGTTCAAATCCCGGCTCTATGAAAATTTGGTGCAGGGCATCCTCACAAAAGAGGAATTTGCCATGTTCAAGGGCAAGTACACCGCAGAGGCGGAGAAGCTGAAAGCCGCGATTGCCGCGCTGAAGGAGAAGCTCACCGACGTGATGGAAAACCGCAGCGAGCGTAACCGCTGGATGGCGCATTTTACGCAGTTTTCAACGCTGGAAGCCTTAGACCGCAAGGTGATTATCCAGCTCATTCAGAGCATTACGGTTATAGGCAAAAAGGAGCTGTCCATCCAGTTTAACTATGACAACGAATACAACAAGGCGCTGTCGGTGCTGACCGAAGCGGAACTGAGAAAGGTGGGATAAATTATGGCGCGCAAAAGCAGAAAAACACAGCAGCAAACGGTGGCTCCGGCAGCGGACTTGACCATTCGCGCCGCCCTGTATATCCGCCTGTCCGTGGAGGATAAGCAGACCGGCAGTATCTCCATCGAGACGCAGAAGCTCATTCTGAATCACTTTCTGGAGAGCAAGCCGGAGATATTCGTCTACGATACCTATATCGACAACGGCGCGACGGGTATGAACTTTCATCGTCCCGCGTTCCAGCAGATGCTCGCTGACATCGAAGCCGGTTTTGTAAACTGCGTCATTGTCAAAGACCTTTCCCGGCTGGGGCGCAACTCCATCGACACCGGCTACTACATCGAGCAGTATTTCACCACCCATCAGGTGCGCTTTATCGCCGTTACAGACCAATTCGACACGGCAGACCCAAACGATATTCACGCCGGTATCATCCTGCCCCTGAAAAATATGATAAACGAAGCCTATGCAATCGACATTGGCAGAAAAATCAAAGCCCAGCAGCGGCAGGCAATGAAGGACGGTGAGTACATCGGCGCAAGGTCGCCCTACGGTTATCTGAAAGCGCCGGACAACTGCCATCAGCTTATTATCGACCCGCAGACCGCGCCGGTGGTGCAGCAAATGTTCCAGTGGGCATCTGAGGGAGCCGGACTAAATACCATCGCCCGCCGCCTGAATGAAGCCGGTATCGTATCGGTCAGCGTTTATAAGCAGCAGATCGGGCAGATTACCCACGAAAATCTGATTGGCAACGGTAAATGGCAGACACGGACGGTCAATAAGATACTGCGCTGTGAAACCTACACCGGCGACTTGGTGCAGGGACATTCCAAAAGCATCGACCACAAACAGGTCAGAGCAGGCGCGGACAACCTGATAGCCGTTCAGAATACCCATGAAGCCATCGTCAGTCGCGAGCTGTTTGCACAGGTGCAATCCATATTGGATGCGACAGCCGGTAAGTGCAGAAGCCGCGCCGTCAACGCCTACACGCCAAACCTGCTGAAAGGCAAGGTGTTCTGCGCCCATTGCGGAACGGCTCTCCACCGTCAGCGCAACAGCCGTAAAAAATCAGATGATGTGTATATCTATCACTGTCTTACCAACAGCCGCGTGGCAAAGGATAGCTGCCTCGGCGTTACCATTCGGGAGGACAAGCTGCTGCCGGTGCTGCTGGATATTATGCAGACGCAGATGGAAACCACCCTCGGTCAATACGCGCTGCTGCTTGCGGACGATGAACAGCGGGAAAAGAAACGGCAGGCAGTCTCCACAAAATTAGGCGTATGCCGACAGGATATAGCGCAGTATCGCAGCCGGATTCGTGGGCTGTATGAAAATTTGGTGCAGGGCGTAATTTCAAGCGAAGAATATTTTTCCTTCAAAAAACAATATGAAGCGAAAATATCCGACGCCGAAAACGAGCTTAACCTGTTGGAGCGAAACAGTAAAACGATAGAGCTTCAACAAAAAAGGCAGAAGGGCTTGTCCAATAATTTGTGCGACATCCGGAAAAAGCCGGAGTTGACCGCCGCTCTGATCGACAGGCTGATTGAGCGCATTGAGGTTTCTCACGACAAACAGATCAGCGTCCGCTTCCGCTTTCAGAGCGAGTTTGAGGAATACGGGGAGAGGAACAGACCATGCAGACATATATGATTGCCCTATACATCCGGCTCTCGCTGGAGGATTCCAAATACGACAGCCTGAGCATTGAAAACCAAAAGCTGATTCTGAATGAATTTGCTCTGTCTATGCCCGAAGCGGCAAACGCCGAGATTCGGGAGTTTATCGACAACGGCTTCAGCGGTACAAACTTTGAGCGTCCCTCCGTGCAGGAGCTGATCGAGCTGGTGCGGGAAAACAAGGTGGACTGCATCATTGTCAAGGATTTTTCGCGTTTTGGGCGCAACAGTCTGGAGGTCGGATATTTCATCGAGCGCGTGTTTCCGCTGTTCCACACCCGCTTTATCTCGGTCAGCGACAGCTTTGATTCCAGCAACTTCAAGGGCGATACCGGCGGCATGGACGTGGCGTTCAAATATCTCATCAGCGAGTATTACAGCCGCGATATGTCCATCAAAACTAAAAGCGCCAAATATGCAAAGATGGAGCGCGGCGAGTATCAAAGCAAAATCTGTCCTTACGGCTACCGCAAAAGCGCAGATGGGCGTATGGAGCCGGATGAGGAAGCTGCCGCCGTTGTCAGGCTTATCTTTGAGCTTGCCGCCAAAGGCACGACAGCCGCCAAGATAACAAAGGAGCTGCGCCGCCGGTCTATCCCCACACCTGGCGAATACAAAGCCGCAAGGGGCAACCGCACCCACGATATATCCCGCACGGGCGGCATCTGGAGCAGTTCCACCGTCTTGCGTATTCTGGACGATGAACGGTACACCGGAACCTATGTCATCGGTAAACGCTCCGTGTTGGAGGTCGGCGGTACCAAAAGCCGCTTAAAGGACAGGGACAAGTGGTATATTATCCCCGACCACCATGCGGCGCTTGTTTCCATCGAATTGTTTGAGCAGGCAAAACAAGGCATCCGGCGCTATTCCATCCCGAGCAAAAAGCAGCATGACTATCTGCTGAAAGGTAAAATCCTTTGCGGCTGCTGTGACCATTCTCTCTCCCGCGTCATGCAGAAAACGCCCTATTACCATTGCCGCCATTCTGATGCGGACAGCGCCATACGCTGCCACGGTATGAAAATAGAGATTGCGGAGCTAGAACAGCTCGTCTTCGATGTGCTTCAAAAGCTCGTTGAGGTCAGCGGCGAAAGCGGTAAAGGAGCGCAGAATAGCACACCCACTTCTGACAGTTTGCCGGAATATGAGACACAGATCACCGCCATACAGGACGATAAAATGAGACTGTACGAAAGATTCATTTCCGGTGAAATCAACGGTGAGGAATACAAAGCGCAAAAAGAAGTGCTGGACGCTTCACTGATAAAAGTAAAAAGCGCCCATGCCGCATTGACGACACAGGCAAAACAGGCGCAGGAGCATCGCGCGGAACAAGTCCAGCGGCAGGCGATCATTCAGGAGATTGCGAAAGCGGACGGCTTGAACGCTTCTATTGCGGACACGCTCATCGAAAAGGTGTATGTGTTCCCTGATAAGCGCATTGAAATAGTCTACAAAATCAAAGATATTTTTGATACCGTGGTCTGACAGGAGGGCGACTATGAAAGTATGTTTTTATTGCCGGACAAGCACTGGCGGCTTTACTTGTATTCTTCCCGACGAGAGGCAGAAGCTACGCGACTTCTTTGCGGCTGAACGTAAAAAAGAAGCAGAAAAAGCCTGTAAAATCAAGCGTTCTGCCCCTTGTCGGAAGTGATAATTTTTTTGTCGTGGGCTTGACATACGGGTGTCTTAATCCATGGAGTGGTATAACAGGCAATTCCTCTAAACCCTCAATCTTGGCTTTGGCTGTATTATCTTTTACCCATTGATTATAGCGGTTTAAGTGCTTGATAAAATATTGATATGGTGTGCTGATTGACATTTGCTTGCCATCGTTTTGTATGAATAGGTTTCCGTCGCCTTTCCATGCAGTACCCAAACGAAAGCGATATAAGTTATATTCCGAAAAGTATTCTTTCAGCAATGGTGCAATTTTCTCTGGAAAAGGGACTGTCCTTGTAGATGTTGCTGTCTTAGTTGTTTTGTAATCAACACCATGCTCCGTTGCACCCATAGATTTTGTGATTGAGATTTCTCTCTTTTGAAAATCAATATCATTCCAATGCAAAGCAAGAGTTTCGCCTTTTCTAAAACCACAAAATAGCGATAGGGCAAAGAACACTTTATATTGCGTTGCTACTTTGCAGGATTCTACATAATCCTCAACTTGATAGGGCTTACCAGTATCATCAATGCGTTGGTGTCCTTTGTATGTCACATCATACGACATATTCAAAGATTTCATAAACACCAATGATTGCTCTGGGGTAAAATATTTGAGTCCTGTTTCTTGGCTTTTCTTTGGTAGCCTTGCTCCTTGGCATGGGTTGTTCTCTATCATGTTCCAACGCTTGGCAGTAGTAAAAATACAACTCAATACGCTTTTATGTTTTCTTATGGTACCGATAGAATAATCATCAACCATAGATTTATAAAACATCTCAACAAGTGGTGTTTTGATATTTGCTACTTTGTAGCCTTTGAAGTAGGGGACTATGCACTTTTCCAATGAATACACATAGCTTGTATATGTTCCATAAGCAATATCGCTCTTGATACTTTCTAACCACTTATCAGCAAAATCCTCAAAGGACATCTTTTCAGCGTCAAAGTCATAACCATATTTGATTTTATCTTCCATATCCAGAGCATATTTAAGGGCTTCTTTTTCCTGTTGCTTGGGTGTGGCTGACTGATTCACAGAATAAGTAAGATTCTTTACCAGTTTATTGCCTTGCTTATCATACCCCAAACACACAACAATGCGATATACAACCCTACCGCTTTTATGCTCAACTCTTTTTAGTGATGCCATGTTTTAACATCCTTTCTCAATTAGATTTTTGTAACGATAAAAGGTGGGTTTCGTCATTCCTAATTCTTTCATCAGTTCAAAAGGACGTTTCTTTCCTTGCTGTACTAAGCGGTATTCCTGTGAAAATGCTTCAAGGTCCATTACTCTTGGTCTACCGTAATTATCCCAATCGCCACGAGCCTTTTTAGCATCAATGCCTTCCCTTTGTCGTTTTTCTCTTTTTTCAATTTCTGCTTGTGCCATGCTTGCATACAGCTCAATCATCATATTATTGATTGTTTCTAACATCATACGAGCAATAGCGTTTTCCATAACAGATAGGTCTAACAAGGTAGTAGGCAATTCCAACACCATAACACGGATATTGTTATCATGGAAGAATCGCAATTCCTTTAGTGTAGCTTCTTTGTTCCTGCCGAGTCTGTCAAGTTCTGTAACAATAAGAATATCGCCAGATTCTAAGATTTCCTCTTTCAGCATTTGATAGCGTGGTCTGTCAAAATCCTTGCCTGTCCGTTGGTCTGTATAAACTTTACTCTTATACAATGAAATATTGTTGTCATGGCAATACTTTGTGATTTCTGCAATACCTCTATCAAGATGTTGTTCTTTTGTGCTTGTCCTGTGATATGCTACATACTTCATAAGGTTTCCCCCTCGTATGAATCGCATGGACCACCATTTAATACCTCATCTGGCTTTTGCTCATAAATTAAGCACTTATCAACACAATCAAAGCGATATTCACAATCCACACAAACCATATCTGCATTTGTTATTAGATTGAATACCAGCCTGTCATGCTTCCATTTTTCCTCTAAACTCATAAAAGCACCTCTTTCCTAAGAATTTAACGAATGTATGTTTGTTTCCATATCTATCGTATCAGGCTGGTATCAAAATGTACAACACTTCTTTTGAGAATTATCAAATATGCTTTGCATAGCTTTTCGATACTCTTTATGATTTCTTTTTGAGTGGTATCAATTTTTATAAATTCTGATACCACATTAGCAAGCTGCCACTTTCCGTCTTTGTAACCATGACTTTTTCACACTTGCTTTTCTTCTTTCATTGGCAGTACCATATAATACATTTTGCTGTGGTGTTACAATCTCAAGATTTTGAATCTGATTATTTGTTTTATCTTCGTCCATGTGATTGATTTGCATTCCCTTTGGAATAGCACCACCATGTGCTAAATATACAAGCCTATGAACTAAAACTTGCTTTTGCTCATTTTCATCATTGTACAAGAGAACTCTAAGATAGCCAGCACTATTAAGATTTTCTTTAATAACCTTTTCATGCTCGATATTGTAAACCTGTCCGTCGGTAGAAACAAGGTATCTGGAAAAGCCTTGAACCTGTTCCCATTCTATCGGCATATCGTCCTTTCGTTTAATTGATATTTTACTCATAGCTTACTCCTGTTCCTCAAAATCGCCACTGTTTAAGTAGTCGATGAATTTGTCAAAGTTAATAAGGTATTTTGCACCTGCTCTGATATGCACAATCTTATTTGTTTTACATAACATCCACAAATGTCTATATGAAAAGCCTGTTTCGTTCATTACTTCTTGAATCGACATCATTTTAGGCAGTTTCTTAATTACGACTTCTTTTGCTACCTCAATAGTAGCTTCATTATTTGCATTTTTCATTTTGTATGCACCCTTTCTTAAAGGGGCACAATACAAATTCGACTGAACTGTTGTACTGATTGCCCATGTTTATGTTTTGCTCCAACCTTGGACACTGGGCTAATCATAGCGACCTATTTATATTTATTCTCAATTTATGGTTATTCTCTGGAATACTCTGGTTGACTTCTGGTGACTTATTGTATAAGCCTATATAAATCCTTAATAAATATCGTTCCGTTCATCTGGGGTTAATCCTGTTTAATCTGGTGAGGTACCTGTTACCATGCCATAATCGTTTTGGACTTGGTTACCTTCTCATTAAGCTTTCTAAGATGAAAGCCTTGCATATACACAGAAGTGAGAGCCTTTGTAGCTTCATTCAGTTCTGAATCCTTGAGATTATCAAATGCCTGCTGTGCCGGTGTCTTACTTCCTGCAAATGCGTGCTGTTTCACTGTTTCGGTAATCATATCAATGTAAGCAGGATATTTCAGCAATTCTAAAACTGCTTTACTACCAATAACACCAGTAGCAATCGTAGCATTTAGCTTATTGATAATCTGGTTTGCATTGGAAGTAGTTTTAGTCTTTGGCAATTCAGCCATAAGCTGAAGCACCTTACTTTGTACTGCTTGTGTAGTGTCTGTTTCTCCTACAAAGTCATACTGACGATTGCGGATTTCCTCAACCTTGTTATTCATACGCTGATACACAAAATCATTTTCTTCAAGCATACCCTGCATTTTATCTGCAAACTTGGTATAAATGCGATCCGTTGCAGTTTTATCAACCGATTCATAATCCGTAACGAACTTCTTAATTGTAGGGTAGAGATTTGTCATATCCGTATCATTGCCAGCCTTTTCAATCAGACTGAACAAATTGTTGTACTGCTCAATAAAACTCATATTTGCCATTGTCTTAATCCTCCTGTTCCGAATCATCTTCGGTTTCTTCAATGTTTTCTACTATCGTAAATCCTTGTTTGGCGTACATACTGTCAAAAGCACCTTTCGTAACTTTTGTTGTAATGACACCATTCGTTATTTTAACTATCATTGTCGTCCTCGTTTTCTGGTGCAGAGTTCCATTCTGCTTCCCATGCTTTATCGTCTTCGTTCCTATCCATTTTGTGTGGCACCACTTCAATCACAATAGGAGCTGATTCTTCACTACCGTCTAACAGAAAAGCTGTATTGGCACCATAGGCTTTTTCAATGATGAACTTGCAAGCGTTAAATCGGTCCTTGCTATATCTATCATTGGCAATCTGAATTATGCTTTGCAGAGCGTCAATCGTGGATGCCCTCAATAGTGTTTGAAATTCTTCCTTTTGTGATTTTTGCTCTGCCGTTTGCTTTGGCCTGCC
>JAQWCP010000130.1 GCA_028705905.1 Oscillospiraceae bacterium | reverse complement strand
GGCAGATGCAGCGGCAAAAGAGGATATTCCTCTTGATGAGGAAACTGTTACCGAATTCCTCGCTAAAAGAGGTTTTCTGGGAAGACGATCTTTGAGCCAGGCAGGTAGTGTTGTTGCTGAAGCTAAAAAGATACGTGAGAGAGGGATGTGAGCCATGTACTCATACGAGTACGACGCGGAAACCGGGGGCATTCTGCTGAACACAACCCCATTGGTGTTCAGCAAAGAACCGCGCCCCGTGTATTACAAAGAACTTGACATCCTGGGATTCGGTAAATATTGGAAGTATGACAAGGACGATGCATTCCCTTATATGTGGGCGGAAGCCAACTGCTATTACTATCGCGGGAGGCTAGTCGCCAAAACAAAGGGCGGCAGCCTTTATACCGCACCCGAGTTGATTATGCTTGAAGAGCCGGAACCAGGCGGCAAGCTGCGTCCCGTCGATATTGTGACAATGGTTGCGAAAAACCGTGAAATGATAGATATTATTGAGCAGAGCACGGTTAAAAAGATTTTTGACGTGTACAAACGCTATAAATACAGGCTTGACGTATTCCATGTGGCTTTCAGCGGTGGGAAAGACAGTATCGTGCTTTTGGATTTGGTGAAGAAAACCCTTCCCAAAAACAATTTTGTTGTGATCTTCGGCGATACCGGCATGGAATTCCCGGATACCTACGACGCTATCGATAAAGTCGAGGCACAGTGCAAGGAAGAAGGAATCGACTTTCACAGAGTAAAATCACATCTAGATGCTAAAGAATCGTGGGAGATTTTCGGCCCGCCGTCACGGGTTTTACGTTGGTGCTGCAGCGTACATAAATCTACACCGCAAACATTGAAACTACGCGATTTACTTGGTAAAAATGATTATGTTGGCTTAGACTATGTAGGAGTTCGTTCACATGAGAGTTTGAAGCGGAGCAAATACGAGTACGAGAACTACTCGAAAAAACAAAAAGGACAATACAGCCACAACTCCATTCTGGAGTGGACTTCGGCTGAAGTGTGGCTATATGTATACGCCAACGGATTAATCATCAACGAGGCTTACAAAAAAGGGAATGCCCGTGCCGGGTGCCTTTTTTGCCCCATGTCAGGTGGGAAATCGGACTTTATCCGTTATCAAAGTTATCAGGATGAGATTAATGAATTTATTGATATTATTAAAAGGTCAAATGGCAGGGATGAAGGCAAGGAAGCAGCCCTTGAGACGTATATAACAAACGGAGGTTGGCGCACACGGAGAAATGGGCGCGACTTGAGAAACAACCCCATTCGTTGTATTGAGCGAAATGAAAACGGTTTCCTTGTGATAGATATAATTCAACCTAAAACTGACTGGCAAGAATGGATTAAAACGCTTGGAGATGTAAGTGGAAGTAACGGGAACTACCACATTATTTTTGAGAGGAAACATATTGCTTTTTCCCTTATAGCGACAAAAAACCGCTATACCGCTTCTATTTCTGAGCAAGTATTAAGAGAGAATCCTACATTTGGCAAGATGTTTCGGCAGGTGTTCCGCAAGGCTGCTTATTGCGTAGGGTGTCGAGTTTGCGAAACCAACTGTAGGAACGGATGTATTTCGTTCAATGATGGATTAAGTATTTCGTGTATTCATTGTAGAAGTAGAGATTGTCACGCTATTGATGATGGATGTTTAGCATTTCATTCATTAAGACTTCCAAAAGGAGATGGTAAGACTATGAAGAGCATAAATTCCTTTGCCGATCACGCACCGAAGCCAGAGTGGCTCAGATCGTTTTTTGACCTGAAAAATAACTTTTTGACGGAACACACCTTGGGCCCAATGATGATATCCATGTTCAAACGCTTTTTGCGTGACGCAGGACTTCTGGAAAATGGCCAATTCAGTACGACCGCTCAGATAGTGGATGGGATAGGATGGGAAAGTCAATCAGCACAGGGGATCATCCTGTCTAATCTCGCATATAATCCACAGTTTGAATGGTATATAAAAAATCTTGAGATTGATCGTGAGTATCCAAGAAGATCTGTAGAGAACATGCTGGTTGCCGTTGACGTCAGCGAAAAGGATGCAAAATCTATCGTCAAAGCATTTAAGCGCATTACAGAAACACCTATCGGCACAGTGCTGGGTTTCGGTCATGTGACTAATAAAGGCAGAAGCGTAGATACACTGAGACGCTCGGCTTGTTCTGTTTCAGATCCCAGAGTCATCCTCTACTCACTATACAAATTCGCCGAGGCCTGTGGAGGGTATTATCAGTTCACGTTGACACGCCTGCTTAACTACACAATTGACTCTGATGGTATAAGCCCGACGCAAATTTTCGGTTTGGATAGAGAGACAATGGAACCAATTCTCATTGGGTTATCAGCAAACTATCCGGACTTCATTTCAGCTACCTTTACGCACGATCTTGATAAGATTTCTATTAAAGATGACGAAACGACTGGAGATGGGCTTGAATTATTCTTAGCATAATAAAACAGCTGTAAAATAGACTCGGTCCTGAATCCAACATAGATTTGCAGAAAAAGGATACAGGACCATGATTTCTTTAGCGCTATCGCAGATTATCTCGCTGAAGCAGCATTCTGCGGAGTGCCACTCTTTGCACCGAAAACGCACATTCATGAGAGCGGCATGAAAAACCTCAAACCGTCGCCCTCGGTGCCCCCTAACAAATGTGTCCAGTTCACCGTATAAAGGCGGTATTGCGGAACACTCTCATAAACACCAGAGAACAGTCGCAGAGGGTCTGAAAGAGATCTATGGGAGTGAGCAGAAACTTATGAACCCCGTTGATGACCTAAAACCCACGAATACCAGAAATACCACCAAATGTAACTATCAACGAGGAGGTGCAACGGAGGCATGGGCTGGTCGATTATGTCCTGATGGACGTTAACAAAGAGTAGAACATTAGGGGAAGGTATTTTATGGGGGAAAGGGAATTATCAAACAAGGAGACAGGGCTCATGCAGATTATGGAAAATGGGAGACGGCACCAATTGATTTAGGAGGTACAGTGATGAGCACCGCAAAATATCGAGACTATTTTGATATTGACGATCAGTACTTTCCTTGTGTAGACGAGGCGGCTATCCGCGCAGGGGTGGATTGGAAGAAGTTTTATCCACATGAGACTTTTGTTCGTCTCCTCAAAGATGTTGAACGTGTGTTGTCCCGGCAAGAAAAGAAGTCGATCTGGATTGAGGGTGCATATGGCACAGGAAAATCTCATGCTGCTCTGACGTTAAAGAAAATTCTAGATGCTTCTGATGATGATCTTAAAGAGTATTTTGACCGCTATGATCTGCCGCAGGATTTGCTGAAGAAATTCCGTGGACACAAAAGCGGGAAAATTGTAACCGCGCATAGATATGCATCCGGCAGCATACATGGAGACCGGGATTTAATCCTGGCAGTTCAAGAAAGGATCCGACATGGTCTTCTTGACGCAAAAGTGGAATACAAAGGTGAGAATACACTTAAGGAAAGTGTTATCGCTTGGCTTAACGATCCTTTAAACAAAAACTATTTCAATTCACTTCTGCTTTTGGACGAGTATAAAATCTTGTTTGGTGAGATGAATACAGACGATATTTTGGACAAGTTGCGTACATCGTCTGAAGTCTCAGAACTTATCACCAAAATCTTCAAACTTGCCGATGAGCGTGGCATTACCGCCCTTAATATCAATATGGATCAATTGATCAAGTGGATTGAGGATATTATTGATAAAAATGAATTAAAAGCGCTTGTACTGATATGGGATGAATTCAGCGATTATTTCAGAAATAATAAACATTCTCTGACAGAGTTTCAGAAACTAGTCTCATTGTGCCAGTTTAAGCCGTTTTACCTAATGATCGTTACACATGAGGCTGGACACTTATTCCATGAGGGAGATAAAGACGGCAAAAGGATTCTTGACCGCTATTTGCGTTCCGAAATCACTATGCCTGAAAACATAGCGTTTGATCTTATTGCAGCTGCTCTTGTGAAAAGATCTGCCGCCCAGGATGACTGGGAGAGAAAATCCGATGATCTCAATAGTCGTATGCATGATTCGCGTCTAGCGGTCGAGCAAACGGTAGGCATCAAGCCTAATGTGCTGAAAGCTGTATTACCGCTTCATCCGATGGCAGCACTGCTCCTTAAAAACATCTCTTCTGCCTTCGCATCAAACCAGCGGAGTATGTTTGATTTTATAAAGAATCCTGACATGGGAGAAGTGAAGTCATTCCAATGGTTCATCAACGAATTTGGTCCCCTTGACGATCAGCCACTGTTAACAATTGATATGCTCTGGAGTTTCTTTTACGAAAAGGGCAGAGAGAACCTGTCATCAGACATTCGCAGCGTGCTGGATACGTATCCGAGATATGAGAAACAACTGAGTACAGAGGAACGCAGAGTTTTGAAAACCATCCTTATGATGCAGGCCATTAGTCAGAGAATGGGCGACAGTGTGGAACTTTTCCAGACCACGGAGAAAAATATCAATCTCGCTTTTGATGGCACAGATCTGGAAACAAACAGGGCCGTTAATATAGCAAAAAAGTTGGTTAGAGATGAAATCCTTTATAATAAACCCCTAGCAGGTGGAAAAACTCAGTTTGCATCGGCAACGACAGCTGGTGATCAAGCACAGATCGACAAAATAAAAGAGCGACTTCGTAAAGAAAAAAAGACCGCATCGTTGGTCGATGAAGGTGAACTTGCGACCGTCTTGTCGCTGAATCCTGCGCTCAGGTTGAGATATGAGATCACCTGTGTTACAGCAGATGATTTTACCCGTGTGATTAATGGACTCCGTGAAAAGCCTACCGCATGGAGACTGCGTGCAGTAATTGGGTTTGCCAAAAATGACACAGAGGCAGTAACGCTCCGCAAACTTATGAAGCAAGCTGCTACTGATGAAAGCTATGATATGCTCTTCCTCGATGCAACATCTGTCCCTCTGGGGCTTGAGGGATTTGAACAGTATGTGGATTACGTTGCAAATAGTGAATATCAGCGTAAAAAGGACAACCACCTTGCCGACGAAATGGCAAGGAGAGCAAAGGATATTTTGAGAGATTGGAAAAATCGTGTCTATAACGGACAATTTGTTGTATATTCTTATGCTTATCAATCTGGAGAAATGTTGCCGAATGGCCTGGCTATACAAAATGCGTTAATGAGTGTGAGCCTCAAGAAGTACCCCCTTGGCTTCGATGCCGCAGAAGTAACCGAGACCATGTTTACACCCAGTAACCTTAAGCAGGGTGTTGAATGTGGT
>JAQWCP010000129.1 GCA_028705905.1 Oscillospiraceae bacterium | reverse complement strand
TATATAGATAATCTTTTTTCTTTACTTTTTTCGCCAAGTGGATTCCTCCTTTGCAGGTCAGAACCGAGCAGGGGTTTCATCAAACAGCAGTGTTGCCACCCGGCTGGCCGCGTCCTTCCGCAAAAGGCGGAGGGTAGTTTCAAAGGTGCAGTTGATTTCGACTTTACTGTCGTTTAAAATCAACCCACCCTTCATGGGCCTGGATGTTTCCGAAAGGGTCAGTGCCGCTTTGCCTCCCGCCTTTTCCAGGCGGCTGTTGGCAGCGGTAACCACCTTTTTCCCAAAACGGGTTCGATCGGTGGGGGAAAAGATCAGCTGTTCCCGCCCTGTCCGCGTACCTTTGACGGCAAGATCAGTAAGCAATGCAACATAGTCTTCTTCTGGCAGACTGGAAAGTTCCTGCAGCGCCTTCTGAAACGCTTTGTCTAAGATATCCTGCTTGACAGCCAGCATCATCTTTTTCACTTCTGTTTGGGAAGCGCCGGCAAGCTGCTCCTTTCGCTCGGCCGCCGCCAGTTTTCCTTTGAATTTGATGGCAGAAGAGAGCGCTTCCGCCTCCTTTTCATATCCCAGTCGGATTTCCTCCGCCCGTTTTTGGGCGGTTTCTGTTATGGCGCGGATTTCCTCTTCACTATCCCTTGAAATACGCGCTGTGATTTTCTCAATACCATCCATGAATTACTCGCCCATCCTTTCGATGGAATTGTTTGATGTTTAGAAGCTGTTGAGCATCAAGAAAGAAGCCAGCAGACAAAGAACGGCGTAGAACTCGATGATCAAAGCGATGACGATACCTTTTGCCATTTCTTCCGGGCGCTTGGCCATCAACATGACACCGGTGGCAGCGCAGCGTCCCTGGGCAATCGCGGTGACAAGACCGCCAATTCCCATAGGCAGGCAGGCGGCAAAATACCCAAAGCCCTGGGCTGCAGTCAGCGTCACAATGGAACCGCTGAAAAAGCCCATTTTCATGAGAGCGAAGAACCAAATGACAAGGCCGTAAAGCCCCTGCGTGCCGGGGAGGATCTGCATGATCAGGACAGAGGCGAATTTGCTGGGGTCTTCCGAGAGAACGCCAGTGCCTGCCTCACCGACGGAGCCGCAACCCACGCCGGATCCTGCGCAGG
Organism: Oscillospiraceae bacterium; assembly: GCA_028705905.1. Taxonomy (GTDB): domain Bacteria; phylum Bacillota; class Clostridia; order Oscillospirales; family Oscillospiraceae; genus RGIG529. The sequence goes on along the minus strand of JAQWCP010000129.1, from coordinate 4,163 downwards.
CCAGCGCTACCGCCAGGGTTGCGCCGAGAAACGCAATCTGTGTGCCGCAACTTGCTAAAAATTCCATGCTATTGTTCCTCCTTGATGATATCTACGTAATGTGTGTTGTATGTCAGAGGGCGGAAGGGAACCCCGCCGCCTTGATAAAACTTTCCGAAGAATTCCAGATACTGAAGTCTTGCGGCATGGACATATGTTCCGATGACATTGATGCCCATATTGAACAGATGTCCCACCAGAAAGATGGGAATAAAGATCAAGATATTGCCAGCCAACGCACCTAGAATATTGACAAGGCTACCGATTACAGAGCTTGCCAGCATCAGTGCCATGAGACGGGAGTAGGAAAGGAGATCCCCCAGATAAGAGGTGATATTGTAAAGGCTGCTGATGCCACCGACCATTTTTCCAACCCATGTCGGACGCTTTCGTCCCTGTGTCAAAACAAGCATAGCAAGACCAATAAAACACACGGCAAAATTTTGGGTCAATACCCCCACCCCCAGGCCGGCAAAAACCACCCACCAGCTGCCCACGTCGAAGATTGCGTCTAAGATATGGCCTTCGCGGATGAGCAGATAAGCTTTGATGCCCATACCAAACAGAATTTGAATGATCCCTAGTGTCAAAGAGAGGTAAAGCACGGGCAGCGGGTTCTCCACCGGGTTGAGTATCGGTACATATAGGACCAGATCCGGAACGCCAAAAAAGGATTCCGCAATCACGGAGATCAAATCGGAAAAGAAGCTGCCGGACAAGGCGCCGCCCAACATGGCTGCGACGCCGCAAACCCGGGCCAGTTTCAGCAGATCTCCCAAGCCGCCGCGGGGAGCATATTTTTTGATGATGATGTGGGAGAGTAGAAATAGGATCAATCCATATGCTATATCTGCAAACATCATGCCAAAAAATATGACATAAAAGGGGAACATCAACGGGTTGGGGTCCACACTGCCATAGGCCGGCAGGCTGTACATTTCCGTGATGCCATTGACGGAAGAAACCAGTTTGGAGTTTTTCAGCAACGTGGGCGGCGTTTCTCCTTCCGGGGGGTCGCTGGTTTCACAGGCGCAGGTGAAAGAAGAGAGCGCTTGGGCAAATGTTTCTTCTGCTTCAGCGGGAAGCCAGCCTTCCGCGAAGAAAATGGTGCCGTTGGTGAGCAAATTTTCTTTGGCCGCCTCTTTGGCAAGAGATTGGGCGACTCGATCGGCACAGATTCTTAGTTCCTCCCGCTGATCCTGGTATCTTTGTATGACTTCTATGTGGATTTTCCGTTGGGCAGTCAAGTCCTGCAGCTTCTGATCCAAGACGGCAATGCTCTCTACTGCCGTGCCATGCACATCTTGAAACGTAACGCGGTTAAATGCGTTGTGTTTTAAAATATCTGTGGCTGCATCCAATTCTGATTGATGACACACAAACAAAAGGTAATGTTGATCCCGGTCGGTATGGGCCAAAAACAACTCGCTGCTTGGTGCGGTTTGGGCCAACGCTTGCTGCAGTTTGGGCACGTCCATATCTGAAGGGCAAACGCCGAAAGAGATAGATGTGTGGGCGGTGGAAGTGGTTGCCAGAGAAAGTTCGAGGGAAACCCAAGGACTAAAACTGGCGCGCAAAGCGGCAAGGCGGTTTTCCTGCCCATATAGATGGCCGATCTCTGCTACATGCCCATTGATCTGGGAGGCGGTTTTCAGGGCAGACTCCAGGGCGGCATGGCTTAGAAATTCTCCTTCGGAAATAGGTTTTCGTTTTTGAAACAGGCCAGATTTGACGGGGGCATATTTGTCCAGTGCGGCCAAAGCCGTTTTTACATTGTTCGCATGCTCCCGCGCATCCTGCAACGCAGAGTTGTCCCGGCGCAGCAATGCGCCCCATTCCGGATCTGCCAGTTTTTCAGCTGGTTGACTGATTTCCACACAGCCGATGTGGAGCAATTTTTGAAGCAGGGCTTCCTGTTCGGTTTCCAGACCGATCAAGCGGAAGCGTTTCATTTTGACAATTGACATCAGACATCCACGACCCTTCTTACAATCCAAGCGGCCGCATCGTCCAGCCGGTCTGTAGCTGAACTTCGCATTCGTTCGTAGGCACGCTTCGCTTGGGCAATGTCTTTCTCCGCTTCTACAGCCGCTTGACTTTCTGCCTGTGCCGTCCAACCTTGTACCACAGTTTCTGCTTCTGCACGGGCGGTTTCTAAAGCGAGCTTTCCGCTTTGCTCCGCATCAGAAAGTAGTTTCTTTGCGGCAGATTCTGCGGCTGCTTTTGCCTGACGAGCAAATTCCTCTGTTTCCGCAACTTTTTTGATTGCATCAAGAGACATGATCGGTTCACCACCTTTCCGGGGACTCTTGAAAATAAAAAATCCCCCCCATTGTGAATAATTTTACAGCAATGGAGAAGAAAAATCAAGGACGCTCTTCGATTCTCTGTTGATATCTGTTGATTAAAGTATAAAAATAATTCCACAAAATTACATCTTATTCTTTTTTTCAAGAGAAAGATATGCTATAATTAAAAATTAAAAAAATTATTATGTGTATTATGTGCAGACAAGCAGAGCGACATTCCAAAGGGCAACAAGAAAACTTCTTGTTGCCAGACCAGAATCCGCACTCTTTAAGAGGCGGCAGATTGGAGGGAAAACCGAATGGAACCAAAAAGCCAGAACACAAAACATGTCCCACGATACCACGGAAATTTACGCAGCCATATGATTGAAATCCCTGTGTGCATCAGCAAAGCTTCGGGTATCCGTGTGTTTGGGCGCCGGATCAAATCGTTGGCCTTTACAACGGATGTGTCGATCATTCGAAATATCAATACAGACGCCATCATTGCGGTTTACCCGTTTACACCACAGCCTGCCATTATGCGCGCTGTGATGTTGGCTGCTGATATGCCGGTCTTTGCTGGTGTGGGCGGGGGCGTGACGAGAGGAGATCGAGTGGTTCGTTTGGCGGCGGACGCAGAATCAGAAGGTGCGTTTGGCGTTGTGGTCAATTCTCCAACGGAAAATGCAACCATTTCCCGGCTGAAACAAGAATTGGACATTCCGGTGGTGGTCACTGTGGTTTCAGAGGTGGAAGACATCAAAGGCCGCCTCCAGGCGGGCGCCGATATTTTAAATGTATCCGGTGCCGCCAAGACAGCGCACATTGTGCGCGCTATCCGGGCGGAATTTCCGGAGGTTCCCATCATCGCCACCGGCGGGCCGACGGAGGAGAGCATCATGGAAACCATTGAAGCAGGGGCAAACGCCATCACCTATACACCACCCAGCAATGGAGAGCTATTCGCCCTGTCCATGGAGCAATATCGAAAAATGATTGAAAAAAAATAAGATACGGCTTGCAGAAAAAGAAGCGTGTCGGAAGCTTGGAATGGCTTTGGATGCGCTTTTTTTAAAAAATGCTGCCTGCGCAGAGAAGTGTTTCAGCCAGATCGGGGCGAAAGCCCGGTGTGCCTGGAGATAGGCTTCCCCGGCAGACACCGCTGTATCCGGTTTGTGCCGTTGCATGGACAAAGTTGCCATTTCCCAAGAACAAAGCCGTGTGGCCCGGGAAAAACAGTAGGTCGCCTGGTTTTGCCTCCTCCAGCGGAATGTTGCGCAAGGGGGGCAGAAGGGGAACATGGACGTCTCGGTAAATGACAGCGCCACACAAGAGGTAAGACAAGGAGCAAAGCCCGGAACAATCGATGCCCGAAGGGGTTTTGCCGCCCCAACGATAGGGCGTTCCCAGGTAGGAAAGGGCAGTTTTGACCACTTCCAATCGGAATAGCGGCTCCAGGGGTACTTCACACACAGGAGGGGCAAGCTGCTCTGTCAGACAAAAACCAATGGCGCCATCACAAAGCAGGACCATGGAAAAGCCGTCGGAACGCATATGAAGGGGAGAAAGCAAGGCGCCTTTTGGCAAAGTGATCAAAGGCCGGCTTTGCATCTTGGGCGCGGGCAGGATGTCGCAAAAACGGGAGCAGACTCGCTGCTTTTCCCGACGCGCCCAATCAAACGCCACATCCCCGATTTGCAGTGCAGAAGCCGATAAAAATCCCTCATATCCGTAAGATGTATGGACGGAATAAAATCCATGCTGGGGCGGTTCCGCAAGGGTAACCTGCATTCCATAGAGGACTTCGTCTGAGAGCGGTGCATCATGGGTGGG
>JAQWCP010000128.1 GCA_028705905.1 Oscillospiraceae bacterium | reverse complement strand
TTTTTCAATATGATCCAAAGGCAACTCTGACAATAACTTTTTTGCCTCTTTCCAGGTAGGGTAGAACTCCTCCACAAGCGAATTAAATCTATGGGTGTGATTCTTTTCTAACAAGTGTACCAGCTCATGGATAACAACATACTCAAGACATTCAATTGGCTTCTTGGCTAGCTGTAGATTAATCCATATTCTTTTTTTATCAATATTGCATGTACCCCACTTAGTTTTCATATTCTTTATTTTGTACTCATTAGCGTGGAGGCTTGTTTTTGTTTCACACCTTGAAACAACCCCATCTAGCACTCGTTTAAGCTCTTCTCTGTACCATTCATTAAATGCCCTCTCCCTTGATTCTTTAGTTGATCTGTCGGGAGCAGTCAATATTATCTTGTTTGGTAGTTTTGAAATTTCGTATTTGTTTCCTTCATAAACTACTTGAAGGCGATATGGTTTTCCCCAAAGATAATGTGATTCACCAGAAACATATTCACGCTCTGTTTGACGTGCTTGCGATAACATCCTATCCCTTACCTTGGTAATTTCCTGCATTTTCTTTAATACAAAGAGTCTTATTTCTTCATCAGGATAGTCACTAGGAGTGCTGACTGTCACACTGCCTTCTGGGGGATTCACCCTGATATAGAGATTCTTGAGATTTTTCTTTTTAATAATTTCAACTGGCATACCGCCAATTACTTCTTCACTACACATCGTATTCTGCCTGCCCGTCTTATTTTCTTCAAGTTCGTTCATCCCTACTCCTTTTTTCTGGTGCCCAATTGAACCATACTGTAAAACTGATAAGGATACCCGTCTGCATTGATATCCTCTACCGTCTTCTCCTTCTCCAGGTAAAACCCCTTCCATGGTTTAGGCTGCTTAACCCAGCGTTCCCGTTTGATCACTTTCTTTGTAATCTTCGGCTTCGGCCAATTCCGGCTGCACGTATACCGCTTGTTTTGCGGTGCATCAGGATCCCGGAACGTTTGATCCGTCTGCTTGATCAGATATGCTGCCAATTCACTGTACTGCCCGGTTGCATCCAGCACCGTCACTTTTGGTCTTCCCAAATTCCACTTTCCCGTAATCTCCAAAAGTGATGGCCCCTGGTTAATCACCAGATGGTGATGAATCCGCTTGCTCTTGTATTCTGTCACAGCAATCCATCTGAGCTCATGCCCGTACTTTTCATACAGCCGCTTCAAGCGTTTCAAATAATTCTTCAATTCCTTCTCCGCCTGTTTAGCCTCCGGTGCATCCCCGGCATACGTCAGAACCAAATGGTAATCCCCCGGCCTGCATCCCGTGTTGATCTTGCGTCTTAATTTCTTCTCTGCGTTCTTCCGGTTGATATTCGCCATCTGCTCCGTTGTCTTATTTGTTTTTGCTACCCGGCTCCTGCCAGATCGTCTGCCATGCAGCCAGTCGTGATACTTTGTCACCTCAAGCACTTTTCCGCTGATGCACGTCTCCTGAATGTATGCCATCGTTCCCCTCTTCTTTTTTGATAGTGGTCATAAAGATAATAGTCTGATCAAGCCTTTAAGCCCCGAACGCTGGCCATTTTTTACCCACGATTGACACAACACCCCAATTTCGTTATAATAAAGATGCATGATGTGTGATCGTGTTAAAAACCTGTCAGTGGCCGTCGGGGCACAAGCTGACAGGTTTTATTTTTTTAGTAATCTTCTATCCTTCCAAATTGCTCCGGATCCACCCCCAGACAATCCGCCATCATTTTGGCCGTGTGGTAATAGCACCTTTCCTTCCGTCCATTTAACACTTGCCGAATACTCACAATGGATATCCCCGTTAATTGTTTCATCCGCTTTGCGGTAATACCCTTTTCGTTCATAACCATCTGCAATTGCTTTCGGTCCGGTTTAAAATAAGTCCGGTCTTCCTCATTATCATACGGTTCCAGCTCTTCCACCGTCGCCACCATCATGCCACACACCTTAATAAAGCTTTCCGGTGCAACATTTCCAGTCCGTATCCGGTAATCCTTATACCGTCTGATATCATCGGCAACCGCCTGTTCCCTGGTCACCTTTGCGCTGCAGTGTTCGATATCCTCCGGCACCACTTCCAGCGCCCGGCACCGGTTCATCGCCTTTATCGTGTTGTTTCCACAATCCAGGCAATGGCACAGCCTTCTTTTTTCATCTGCTGTTCCTGTCATTCCGGCCACCGGATACTTTGTCCACAGGCTGCGCAATAGCGCGTCCCTTTTTGTTTAATGGGGTAACCGCATACCGGACACCGGGTTTTCGCAAAGCAGCACCTGCCGTCCTGTTCAATGTCCACTTCAATGTTCTTTGGAATCTGTAACTCCAAGGCCCCAATGGCCAGCCTGTCGTTCCGCTGCCAAAACCCTCTTTCTGCTTTTGGCCGGTTCCGCTTGTCCAGTTTCAGCCTCCCTTTAAATGCATCCCTGGCTTCCTTTGCCGTTTTGCCGTTCAACTCCAGTCTTTCGGTCATTCCTGTTCCCACTTTCTAAGCAGCATCTTTTCCCTCCGGCTCTTCGGCGGCTTAACCCCGCCCCTGCAAAATACCCCGTTTTGGTACCGGTCCCACTGCATTTCCACTTCTGTTTCCCGGGGTTCCGGTCTCAAATGCTTTCTGCCAAACACATCCCTGTAATAAGTTCCCATTATTGTTTCCCTCTATCGTTAATGATTATACTTAATTAAAGTGATCAACCATGGCCAGTAACGTGGCCGGAATCAACAGCCACTCCCCTCCAAACGCCGGGACCGGCCGAAAACAGCAAATGATGGTTGCCACCGTTGCCGCAATCAAAAGCCCCAGCAGGGTGATCCGCTTTTCTCTTGTCGTCATGATCGTCTCCCATAAATTGCCGCTTTTGCAATGTCATATAAGCACGCCATCACACTGTCTCCAGAGACATTTGCCTCTACCTTGCTGCCATCTGCTGCTTTAAGCTTAAACCGTTCGGTTTCCTTGTCATAGGTAACCGCTATTACCGTTTCACTGTTCACCGTGTCAAGCATCTCCGTTATCCGCTCCCCGATAATCTGTCTTTCTTCCGTTATGGTCATGTTCCTCACCCTTTCTTTTATTTTCTTCATGCGCTTGTTCCTGCCGGCTGTTAAAATCATAATTAATCAGGAGGAAATTCCGTTATTTGTAGTGCTTCCGGCAAAACAAACCGGCAGGAACAAGCGCATGCTGTGTGATTACTGCTCCAGATTGTCCAGAGCCATTTCATATTTTTTCCAAACGGCCAGCGTCACAATCCCTTGTTCGCATTCCCCGCCAAACCGGCTCTTCCCGTTCCAGATCCAGCAGTACCCCAAGGGGGCTGTCATGGCGCCTCTGATGCGTTCCCATCCCTCTGGCACCGCATCATAAAAAGGCGCCTCTTTTCCGTTTCTTGTCCTAATGACTTTCAATTTATTATTTCCCCACTAATTTCCAAAATCATACCAACTTTTGAGACACCTTCAACTGCATCTCTGTCTTTTTGTTCACCCACTCCACCAATGCATCCCGGCTTATAAACACCGACGCTCCCGGTTTATCCGGGCATTGAAAATATGGAAAATCCGGCTCCGTCTGACACATCTGATAAATCTTTGACTTTGTAACCCCCAAAAGCCTCGCTGCCTCCTCAGCGTTTAACGTTAACCCAAACGACTCTGCCACCACTTGTTTTTCATTCGCTATCCGCAACTCTTCCAAAATTGCTGTCAACAGATGGACCTCCATTGACTCATTGCTCATTTGACGTAATTCTGCAACCATCTCTACACCTCCATTGTTAAAACTTGTCAAATTAATCCGCCACGCCCGAATGACGCCCTATTTCTTCCGTGCTATATGGAAAACAATATGATCGCGTCATCCAAAGAACCAGAAGTTACAGCAAAGAATGTCACAGCATTCTTCATTGAAATTGTTAATTCTCTATCAACCGAACAAAAGCATTAGTTTCCAGATGCCTTGGCCCAAACTAAATAGGCCAAGGCATTAATCATTTTTGACAACCCTTCTTTGCCATCATTTAAATCATCATGCCCAACCGCTTGCAGCTCTTCATCTATCCAAACACACAAATTATCAATAGTCTGTCCTACTTTCCGTTCCATCCTTCCACCTCCATTGTTAAAATTTATGAACCCTTTCCAAAATGGAAACCGTTCACCGACCGGACACGCCCATGTCCGGTTCGCCAAAACTTCAAATCCTTATTGCATAATATTAAATAAATATAAAACTGTAATACGCTTTAAGCCGATTGACAATTGTCTAACCTCTCCTCTCCTGCTATACTTAAATTATCACCATGCCCGGTGAAATCTAGGAAAGGAGAAATTCAAGTGAAGAACTTTGACGAATTCACAAAGACCTTAACTGAAGATGAAATTGCTGCAATAGTTGACAGTTGCCAAGCACCTCTTGATTCCGTAACCAAGATAAGTGATTCTTGCACGGCTCGTGGGAATGAAACCGCAACAATAGCGCTTTTCATGGCTTTGGGTTTGCTCCGTCGGTATCATGAATGGTTAAATATGGAATAACAGACGAAGCAGTTACTTCTCCATCGATTAAAGTAGTAACCCCGAGCTCCTCGCTATGACGAATGGCTTGGAGCTCTTTTCGTATCAATACCAACTCTGAATAGATCTTCTTTAACATTTACTTCACCTCCTTTTAGGTCTTAATTAAAATTCATCCATTCTTAAGAAAACTATTGTTGTCTACATTTTGTAGATTCATGTGGTAAAAAAATATAGTCCACTGGCATATTATATAAATTTGATAGCATCTCTATTTCTGGAATTCCTGGAATTATTTTTCCATTCTCCCAATTCCCAATAGTCTGTTTCCCAATATGCATCCTCTTAGCCACATCATCTTGGGTCATTCCCGCATTTACACGTGCCGCCGCAAGTGTGATTTTATAATTCTTTCTATTTTCCATTTTTGTTCTCTTTAACCTCCTCTCATTTTTCTTTTTTATTATACTCTACTATTTGTAGACAGTCAATACCAAAAGTAGACTTTTTATATTTTTGTACTTGATTTCATCTTCATAGGGTAGTATAGTATTATTACAATACTAGTGAGGAACAAAAAAATGAGTGATGATAAATATAAAGCAATATTTAGCAAAAATTTAAAATACTATATGGGTAAAAATAGGAAGACACAATCTGATTTAATTAAAGATTTAAATTTAAATCGATCCTCTATTTCTTCATGGGTCAACGGAACGCGCCTTCCAAGAATGGATAAAGTTGATAAACTGGCAAAATACTTTGGAATCAAACGATCAGACCT
>JAQWCP010000127.1 GCA_028705905.1 Oscillospiraceae bacterium | reverse complement strand
CTCATAAAGGGTGATGACGGAGGGGCGTTTCTCCTGCACCTGAATGCTGGAGGGGGTGATGCCCGCGGGAAACGTCTCCCGGACCAGCCCGTCATACGATATGGCCACAATACTCCCCGGCTGCACTGCGCCCGGCTCAATATGATTCCCCTTTTCGTCCAAAAGAGGGATTTCTTCATACGGCACCAGGTACACGTCCCCGGCCTGGCCAGAGACCCCCGCCAGCAGCAGGCTGGTATCGTACCACCGTACCACACTGGCCTGCACCAAAGCAGACGGCGTGGGCGACGGCGTGGGCTGCTCCTCCGGCGCCTGTTTGCTCTGGCAAGCGGCCAAAAGCGGCAGGCAGGCAAGCAAAGCGCCCCACTTTCCCCATTTCATATTGGTTCATCACTCCTTTCCTTCACTGGCTTTGACGAACCCGTTCTCCTTTTTGTTCCCATGTTTCCATCTTTTGTTTTTTGACTCAAAAAATGGTTTGGAAAGGGGAATTTATCTCCATTTTGCCAAAACCGGGCAGAATGAATTGACAATTTTTTCCTGATATAGTAAGATTGACAAAACGAAAGGGGCCCCCTTTCTTATCACAAAAATATGTTGTGAAAGCTGGAGCCATTTTTTATGAAGAAGAATCTTTTGCTTCGTACAAATATCATGGTTTGTCTCGTCATCATCCTGGGCTTTCTCGCCACATCCACCATCAGCTATTGTTCCAATCTGGACATCTGCCGAAAAGATGTGGAGCAGGTGTCCTATCTCACGTCGGAAGGCATTTACAATAAAATAGACTCTTATTTTACAAAGCCCATCCATATTTCCCTCACCATGGCCAACGACCATTTGCTCAAAACCCTTTTGCAAGGCGAGTCTCAGCGGCTGGAGGATGAGACCTTCATCCAGTCGCTGCAAGAATATTTGAACGCTTACCAGGAAACGTACCATTACAATTCTGTGTTTTTGGTTTCCAGCGCCACAGGGCGCTATTATCATTTTAATGGTCTCCAACGGGTGCTGACACCGGGCAATCCGGAAAACAATTGGTATTTTTCCTTTTTGGAAACAGAGGATGCATACGATCTCAACATCGACAACGATGAAGCGGACGGGAACGAAATCACTGTGTTTGTCAATTGCAAAATCAAAGACACAGACGGCACCGTGCTTGGCGTTGTGGGTGTGGGCTTTCGGGCGGATCCCCTCCAAGCACTTTTGAAGCACTATGAAACCCAGTTTGGCATTTCCGCCAACCTGGTGGATCAAGCTGGAATCACGGCTGTTTCCTCCCGGGAAACAGGATATCAGAACTTGGATTTTTTCGCGCACTGCGATTTCCCGAAATGGAAGGATGCCATCCTCTCTGCCCGCGCCGCGGACGAGCCCCAAACCTTTTGGTTTGCCTACAGCGCAGGGTATGTGGTCGCCCGGTACATCCCAACTCTCAATTGGCATCTGGTGATTGAAAACCACACCCCCGCCATGAATCATCAGCTAAAGCTCCAGTTTTATGGCAGCATCTTGGTGATTTTGGTGATTCTGGTTTTTGTGCTTTTCCTCATCACCGATGTGATTGGAACATACAACACCCGGATCATCCATCTGGCCGTGGCACAGGAGCAAGAACGCAAAACCGCGTTTCAAGAGGCCACGGAACATCTGTTTGAGAATATTTACGAATTGGACATCACCCATAACCAGGCGGTGGGCGAGGCCACGAAACAATATTTCGAGTCCCTGGGCGCGTCGAGAGACGCCCCTTACGACCAGGCGCTGCATCAGATCGCCAATCAGCAGATCAAGGAACCATACCGCCAGGGCTACCTGGACACGTTTTCTCCCGAAGCTGTCCTAGCGGCATATGAAAGAGGCATCAAAACATTGCGGTATGATTTCATGATGGCTCCGGACGGCCATACATATTACTGGGTACGAGCAACTGCCCGCATCTTCCGTTGGGAAGAAGACGGCTCCATCCGTATGCTGGTGTATCGGCAAAACATTGACGCGGAGAAGCAATATGAGTGGTATTTATACGAGCAGACCCAGAAAGATTCTTTCACCAACCTGTATAACAAAGCCGCCATTCAAGAGCGCATTCGCATCCTGTTGGCAAGCAACCCTTCCGGCTCCTTCGCCTTCTTTATCTTGGACTTGGATCACTTCAAGCAGATCAACGATCAGTTTGGCCATGTAGCAGGGGACGCCACCCTGGCGAAATTCGCCCGCATGATCAAATCTCAATTTCGAGAGTCAGATCTCATCGGCCGCATCGGCGGCGATGAGTTTGCGGTCTTTTTCCCGGCGCCCGACCGTTCGACCGTGGAGAAAAAGGCCCGGGACCTGCACGCTGCCCTCAGCTGGGAGATCAAAACGGAAACCAGCGTCTACCAGGTCTCTTCCAGCATTGGCATCGCGTTGTCCCCCGCCCACGGCACCGATTTTGAAACCCTTTATCGCAATGCGGACATCGCTCTGTATCAGGCAAAGAACCAAGGTAAAAACGGCTTCTTATTCTATGAGCCGTAAGATCGGCACATTGTACCGGCCGGTAAAGGAGCAACGGAACGAACCTCCACTGACCTGAATGGGAAGAGCAGGAGAAGACTGGGAAAGACACCAAAATGTTAAGGAAGGAGGTGAACTTTCGACAGGAAGCCGCTAAAGATTATAGAGATGGTTTTGATGATACATATTGCAGATAAACATGCACCAAATCAGTTGTTCTTTACACGCACAGGTAGAATGACATTGGTAGTTAGAAAGAAAAGCAATGTATCTGGCACACCTTATGTGAAATTTATTGCAAGCTATGAACAAAATTTTAAAAACTCCTCCTGGGATGTAGGCGCAAAAATTTCTAGTGACGGATGGAATCCTGCAACCGGAGTAATCAGTATAATCTACTCTCAAGTGAATGCCAGATGGCTGAGAGCGAGTGGAGGTAAATCTTATGGATCGTAAAAATTTGTTGTCTTTTGGTAATACATTGCTGATATCTGGCTCTATCATGGCAGCCAGCGGTATATTGGTTTTGCCTTTCATCGGTTTCCTTGCAATCATAGCTGGTTTTGGTATCTCTATTTATTGTCTATTGGACCAAAAAAATCAGTAGAAATTATCCCCTCAGTTGTACAACTGAGGGGATAATTTCGCAACGACGAGTTATCGTTGAGCCATCTCGTCGCATATGCAAAGCAACAAAAAGTCCTTGAAATCAGATGATTTCAAGGACTTTTTGGCACGCCTGGAGGGATTCGAACCCCCGACCTTTTGGTTCGTAGCCAAACACTCTATCCGGCTGAGCTACAGGCGCATATCTTCGCTGTTCTTTGAGACAGCTTGTTTATTTTAGCACAGGCAAATGCAAAAAGCAAGCGTTTTTCCGTTTTTTCTATATTGAACAAATATCTTTTGATTTTATTCCGGATGTCTTTGTCAGTATTGACAAAGACAGGAGATAAATGTAGGATAAAAATCATAAAGCCAAGCATTGTCTGATGAATTGACGAAAAGGGGAATCACCAAATATGGCAACCAAAGCTACAGCCGCCGTCCCGCCTCAAACGCGAACAGAAGAGGCATATTTAAATGTTTTGCGGTGTGCCGCCATGTACCTCGTTGTGTTGCTGCATAGCTTCGCCCCGTTTTTTACGAATATAAGTCTATTTGGTACCAAAACATGGTGGGTCATGAATATTCTAACTCCAATTACCCGTATGGGTGTGCCAATTTTTTTCATGATCAGCGGATATTTGTCGCTCTCGAAAAAGGGAACCAATCAAATCCGTCCTTTTTATAAAAAACAGATTGGAAAGTTGCTCCTTCCTTTCTTCTTTTGGAATATTCTTTATTTTATTTTGAATGGTTTGTTATACCACAATTCTATGAATCCGCTTTTGTTTTTCACTCAATTGTTTCAGAATGGAAGCAAATACCACCTTTGGTTCCTCTATCAGATCATCGGGCTCTATCTATTGGCCCCTTTTTTGAAACGAATGGTGGATCATTGCAGCCGCAAAGAGCTATCTCTCCTATTATTTCTTATTTTGCTTCAGCCTTCTATGTTTCATTTCTTTAACACGATTCAAACTGCGGTTTCGATTGCTCCGTTCAAAGCGTTGGTGGAAGGCTACGTCGGATTCTTTTTATATGGGTACTTATTGGGAACGGCCACTCTTTCTTCCCGAATGAAACGGCTGATCTATCTGGGTGGCATCATCGGCTTATTATGGAGTGTGTTCGGGAATTATTTGCTGTCTTCTCCCCAGCTTCTGAACTACCAGTGGAATGACGGCTATTCCATCACACATTATTTAACCAGTGGTGCCTTTTTTCTTTGGATAAAAGAGCGTTTCCCAACACAGAAACAGCAGTCCAAAAGGTGGAAATCCCGTCTGATCCTGTGCGCAAATCAAATTTCTAAATTGACGTTTGGCATCTATCTTTCTCATGTCATGGTTTTAGAAACCTTTCATGTTTTACTAAACGCAGCAGGCATCGTCCCCACACCAGCAATGCAAATAATATCCGGCTTTTTGGTGGCATCCGTTGGAAGCACCATTCTCAGCTCTGTTCTTTCTCGTATACCATTACGAAACAGCATCATTTAAAAAGATTGTCAATTAGTAATCTTAACGTCCCAAAGTAGTCAGTTTTTAAATGAATTCGTTACTAAAACGTGAAACCGGCACCCACTTTTCCGTGGGTGCCGGTTTGATATTTACAGGGGCCAAAAAGGCTTAATACATGCCCATGCCGCTCATGTCACCCGTCGGTGCATTCATGGGGAGTACGGCAGGATTCTTCTTCTGTGCCGCCACCGCTTCTGTGGTCAGCAACATGGCAGCGATGGATGCGGCATTTTCCAGCGCGGACAGGGTCACCTTGGCCGGATCCACAATCCCTGCGCTCATCATGTCACAGTACACTTCTTTGTAAGCGTCAAAGCCATAGCCCACCTTGCGGCTGCTCTTGATCTTCTCGATGATAACAGAACCATCCAGGCCAGCGTTCTGGGCAATCTGACGCACCGGCTCCTGCAATGCTCTTGCAATGATCTTCACGCCGGTTCTCTCGTCACCTTCGGTCTTGGCAATCAGCTTTTCCACCGCGGGAATGGCATTGATATACACGGTGCCACCGCCGGCTACAATTCCCTCTTCCACAGCGGCGCGGGTTGCGTTCAGTGCGTCCTCGATGCGCAGCTTTTTCTCCAGCATTTCGGTCTCTGTGGCGGCGCCCACCTTCAAAACAGCAATGCCACCGGCCATCTTCGCCAGACGCTCGTTGAGCTTTTCTTTTTCATAATCGGCCATCGGCACT
>JAQWCP010000126.1 GCA_028705905.1 Oscillospiraceae bacterium | reverse complement strand
TTTACTATCCTTTTTGTCCGTAGAACCCATAATTGTCCCCCTCTTTCAAAGTAGAAATGGCCCCAGAGAACAAAAACCGTTCGCTGAGGCCATTAAAACGTATCACTCTATGCCGCCGCACACCGGCTGTATGCGGGCATGACGGCGCTCAGTGGCACCGGCGAAAGCTCCACACAGTAGTGGCTGTTCAGCGTCTCAAAGCCGACACGCTGGCTGCTGATCTCACGAATCGCAACGACACGAGAGGTGCGGACAACCTGCCCCCCGTGGGAAATGTAGGCACAGCTTCCCACCGTCAGCGGCATGAGCAGCGTTCCTTGCAGATAGATAATCTTTTTCATTTCATTCATTTTCCGTAGCCTCCTTTTTGCCACTTTTGAGTGGGCATTCTTTATGCTTGCAGTCATCAAGGGTATAGCAGGGCGTATCATCGTTTTCGTAGTACGGCAAACAGATGTGATACCCTTTCTCTTTCAGCACAGCCGCCGTATCCTCCAGAATGGCGCCGATAATCTCCATGCTCCACGGACATTCACTTTCATCTGGTGGCGTACCATTTACGGAGAGCATCAGTTGAGCCAGCCCGTGGGCGGCATTATCAAGTTCATCATTGCGCGCCATAAGAAAATCCTCAAAGCTATGCCCCTTACCCATGGCAGACCACCATCAGCAGATCGCGGATCTCCCCGAGCAGCTCCTGTACCTTTTTCATGGAGATGCTCTGGGTCCTGGCAATTTCCCTCACGTTGTAGCCGGCGGATCGCATATGCACCACTGCCATTTGCTGGCGAGTCGCTCTTTGCGCCAAATCGTGCAGCAACAGCTCGGTTTCAAGCTGCATCATCAGCTGATCCGGGGCAGATATGACTTCTTCCAGCCGAACAGGCTCGCCTCCATAGGTGAGCGTGTGGAGGCTAATGGTATAGCCATTGCGCTTTTGGCAAGACATGCTTTGGAAATGGTTGATTAAAGCACTGTCCATTTTTTTCCACGCGATCGTGGAAAAAGAATATCTCTGCAAGGCAGGTTTTGAAACATATTCTTTAACCGCCCGGAGGAAACCAAACACCACAATGTCGTAGTAATCCTCCTCTGACAGCCCCTTCTCATTGAGAAAGGTGTAGATGAGGTTATGCCACTTGGTTGCAAATTCTCTTTGTTTTTTTGTTAACGGCACTTCGCTCATTTGTCTTTCCTCCTAAAAAAATAAGAGATACCACCAGCCCGGAAGGCCAATAGTATCCCTTTGTAAATGTGTCCTGCACCCGATAAGGGCACATCGGTTTCTTTATGCCGGCAGCTCCTCACGGTCGCCGTCGATTGTGCCGGAGGTGATGCAAAAGCCGTTGCCGTCGTCCTGCATCACATAGCCGTCGTCAGCGGAAAAGACATCCTCACAGCGCACCTCCGTATCGGCGGCACGCTGTTGGAGCATCATCTTGATCTGCTCCCGGAAGCTGTCCGCACAAGCCTTGACCTGCGCCAGCTTTTCGCCGGAGAAGTCATACAGCTTTTTGAAGGTGGCAACACTGTAGAGATTGCCGTTATCCATACGCTTGAGGCCAATCTGCACCACACTGCCGTAGGTGGCTCTGCGCTTGGTCGCAAAAGCCACGTTGTAAAAATCATTGAAGGGGCGGATGCTGGTGGGCGGCAGCGTCAGCTGGATGGGCAGGTAGTCGCCGTCACACAGCAGATACAAAACCCTCATGTTTTTGCATGCCTTGCCTTTCCCGTCCACAGCGCTGCGGAACTGGTTGAAAGGGCAAATTGCACAGGAGCCGCCCGGCTCGCCAATGCCAACCTTGCCGTCTACCGTGGAGCAGAGGGGGGTACTGTTCTCATCGTACTCGCTGCCCTCCTGCCAGTAGGCGCCGGAAGCGTGGTTATAGAGAATCACACCCTCCAGATTTTTCGCATAGTCAGGGTTTTCGGGATCTTCCCCGGGAAGCTCAAACTGCAGAGCGCCACCGGCGGGGATCTTTACCCGCTGGAAGGACATCTGCAGGCCGTCCATATCCTCGGCCAGATCCTCATTGGAGAATGCGACGTCGCTCATGGTATCCGGGAGCTGAAAGTTCTGCATCGCCACCAAAGCCTCGGTATTGTTTTCATTGTTGTAACCCATAATCAAATCCTCCTAAGTTTTTATTGTTTTACCAAGGGCGTTACGCCGCCTGGTTCAAACGATTCCATTGCGTCTGCCCCATGGACAGAACATTATAGCCGATTGCCTCCAATTCACTTGCCCGGTCATAGCTTGGCACATCCTGGCTGTAACGGGTCACCGCATTGGAAAGGCCGTAGAGGGTCAAATCGTTGCCCTCCACCAGATGCTGCAGCACACCACCGCTTTCGCTTTCCGTAATGCTGAAGCTTTTGGCGGCGAGTCTTACCACTCCTGGGACATCGACAGTGTTCATTCTGGCTTCCTTTGCCTCGCGCATCATGTTGACCACCTGATGAAAGCGAACCTCGTCCACAGCGGAGCGGACGGTATCCTGCACCTTCATGAGGAACGCACGGTCATCGGCAGCAATGGTTTCATCCCTATAAATAAGGAAATTCTCCTCGGCCGAGGTGACCCTGCCAACGTGATTTCGACGTATGGCCGCATCGTTGACCGTCATGCCGTTGCTGCACACCAGCCGGTAGATAAGGGGCTGGACGGAAAAGGCCCCTTGCCCAGTTTCGCTGTTGGTGATAACAAGCCCGGCCTGTACGATGTCGCCGGGGGCCACCTCGGTGACGAGACGGGGATTGACCACCTTGATGTACATTCTGTTTTCAGTGATTTGGCAGCTCTCAAAGCGTGCATCCGGCATTTCCCCGATGATAGGCAGCACCGCGGAGGCAATCTCATAGTTGTCGATACGGCGGTAGCGATTACTGAGAAACGCCCTCGCCACACCGTCCAGCGTGCGCACCATGCGCTCCTCCGGCTCTTTATTGAACCAGTGGTTGGCATTGTACGATAAAAGCCCCGGTGCTTGCTCCAGCATTTTGTTGTAGTATTTAGAGTGGATGCCCAGATAGGTGCCGATTTGCCGGTGAGCGATCTCACCGACCTCAAAGGGCTCGACCCGATCATTTTCTTCGCCATCCACCATACGCAAAAACAAATTTGAGCCACAAGATTCCATTTTAATGCTGCGGGTGGAAACCATGTAGTCCGCCTTTGCGCTGTTTTGCCGGGTCAGTTCGGCGGCCAACTGTTCCAGTGTTAATCCGGATTTCAAGTCCATCACTCCTTTCTTCGGTGATTAGAGACGCGGAAGCCTACCATGTTACCGCAAGGCCGGATTCTGTCACCGCCGCCGCAAGACCTTCCTTTTCAAACACCTTGGCAAGCGCCTGCCAATAGTTGCGCTCGGGAAAGTTTTTCAGCGTCTGCGTCTTCACCTCGGCATTGGCCTGCTTGATGCAGACATCGCCGTTGTCCTTGATGGTCAGACTGCTGTGGCCTCTGGAATGAAGGTCAGCAATCAGATCCTCAAGCACCTGTCTTGCCTGCAGCTCGTACCAAATCTGCGGGTCACTGGGCTGTGGCGTCGGCGCTACCGGCGTGCCGGAAGGTACGCCAGCCACCTCACTGAGAGGCACAATTTTCATCATGTCACAGCCGATGTTGGCCTTGCTGTCAAAAACAACGCTGGCATAATTGTAGTCAGGAACGCCAAACAGCTGAATACGGGCAGTACCGCCATTTTTAATAATGCGCTCCGGTTCTTTTTCCTGCCACTCCCATGTCACATCCGGGAAGGCGGATTTCAGATATGCCGAAATGCGAAAATTCACATGGCGCAGCAGTACGCTCTCAGTCGGCTCCATAAGGTTGGGAAACTGAAAGTCCACGGACCTTGCAGGGGTCGCCTGCTTTTTCTGCTTTCGGTAGGCGCTGCGTTTCTGCGCCTTGATCAGCATGGGAATCATCATCCACAGCCCCCACAGCACAAATGCGCCGGCTAAAAACCAGATTTGCAGAGGGCCGCGGATAAATGCCAGGATGGCAAGTACCGCAACCAGCAGCACCGAAACGGTTGAGCGGCTTCTTTTTTCATTCTTCATTTGCGTTCATCTCCTTTGAATAAAATAAAAAAAGGGACCTCAAACGCCTTTCAAATCAAAATCATTGAAAGAACGTCTGAGGTCCCTATGGTGACGCCGGAGCAAATCGCTTAGCCCGGCAATGGTTCTCTGTCTCCGTCGATCTCGCCGTCAGGCACCGCCTGTTCCACGTCGTCGGGAGGAGTGCTTACATGCGGAGCTTCTGTGTCCGGGGGAGAGGCAGATGCCTTACCGCCCGGAACGAATCCCCAGTTGTCTAGTGTAACCTTGAGCCTTTTATCCTTGGTCGTTGCATCTCGCTTCTGGTAGGTTTCCAGTTCCAGCGAACCGCTTACCCAAAGCAGGCTCCCTTTTTTGACCTTGTACTTTATCAGCCGTGTGGCATCCTCTCGCCATGCCCAAACCTGGAGGTATTGGGTTCTGGCGTTTTCCCCGTAGCCAAGCCTTTCATATAAGCTAAAGCGAACATACGGAACACCGTTTGTACTGGTCTGCAGTTCAAAATCCGCGGTGACCCGGCCAATGGTAAGGATTTGCGACATAACGCTCCTTTCTGCTTGCGGCTTTAATATCTATATAAAAAAGTGCCAATAACAGCTGCCCGTAAAAGGACACAGCAATGCTACTGACACTTACATACAAACTTGACAACGTGTGCAATGCGAGCTTCTCTCGCCATACAAACCATAGGGTTTGCAATCCCAAAGGGATACGCACAAAAATCAATTACGATGGCATTATACCACTATATATTGTGTATGTCAAGCTATTGTATTCTGTATATAGATTTCAGCAAGGCGCAACATTGGTTTTTTTGTTCATAAACCGATAGTATTCATTTTCTAAGTAGAAGGCGTATTCCACCTGCTCGGGCGTGCGGTAGCGCAGGGTAAGTCCATAGATTTCTCCGGTTCCGTCAAGGCCCAACGGACCGAGCCAGGCGCTTCCCGAATTGCCGTCCAGATACCACAACTTGATTCCCAGGTACTCATCCTCGGTGACAAGTTTCTTTTGAACAATGGAAAGGATCTGTTCATCTGTATATTGCACATGGGTCAGAAAGTAGCGGTACAATGTATCGGAAAATCCTAAAGCCTGCTGATAGGTAAGCGGATTGTCGTTGATCAGCCACCAGTGAGTGATTTCTTCAAAGGTACGCAGCCGGGGACGGTCGGGGCAGACGTGGTGAGCACGTAAAAAGGCATTGACGGTTTCCACGCTGGCCGGCTCGGGCACCGGCTGCTCTACAGCAGCGCTCCCATCCCACACAAACACAATACGATCGCCGTCTTTATCCTCCAGCATCAGTGCTTT
>JAQWCP010000125.1 GCA_028705905.1 Oscillospiraceae bacterium | reverse complement strand
GCCATTTTCGGGTTCCACCGACGGGTTTGGTGTCCAAAGTGAACACCTGCTTCTAAAAGCTGTTTCATAGATACGACTGCCATTGATACATTCCTCCAAAATTCGTTTTTACCTCCGTTTTCTTCTCTGAAACGACCCACCGAACCCACCGCATGGCGCGGACGGCACGCAGCCGATTCTCCGAAAACGTGTGTAGTGCCCAAATATGATAGCATAATTTTGAAAATTATGCAAGAGCAAATTGAAAAATTTGCCTAATTGGTTTCCTTTTCTGTAGACCTTCCCATTTCTTGATAGTTATCCAGCACGGCTTTCATAATGGCGTTGTAGATTTTTTCTGGATGACGGCGAAAATTGTCTTCCAAACGCTGGGCCTGGGCTTCATTTGGCGCCAAAAGATCCAGCGTCATAATATTCTCAAAGTCGTCATCCAAAGAAAGCCGAACGGTAAAGCCGCTATCCGGTCGGGGAATCCGAGTGGATTTTACCTGTGCGTTTCGGCGCAAGCGGGCGTTCAGCAGAGAAAGCTCATGATCTGCGTGCATCCTGACAGAGTATGGAAGGCTGCTTTCACAGATCGCACCGTTTTTGATGCCCTTTTCTGTGATGGTATATCGATCACCTTCCGTCTGCTGTAGATGGTCTGTCTTGACGAGCTCTGCCAACGCCTCCACGTATTGAAAATAATCAACGCCTTCGTCACATAAAGTGAGGTCAGTCAGCGTGGGAAAATCCAGCGGTTCTACAGCACGGGTCAAAATATACAAAATGAGGAATTTGATTTCCAGCTTATCGTGAATAAAGCCGAACCGGGGCATCATTCCACTTCCTTTCATCAAGCCATGGTACTTTTGATGTTCTTATTATACCTGAAATAAGGAAAAAGGTACAGAGCGATTTTCTATCATTCTTCCATTGCTTGGCATAAAGTGGGACAGGCGCCCATAGATATAGGGCAGGAAACACAGAGGAGAACAGGAAAGGGAGGATCTTGATGGATCGGTTGACATACGGAGCGGCTTGCTTTGAAAGTGCAGCGGAGCTTTTGCCCCGCGAAATGCGCTATGCGGTATCCAAATTGTCTTTGTTGCAGCGCGCAGAGGCCGAGGAAATCCGCATGCGGGCAGGGCGGGGGCTGATGGTTTGCGGCCCGAGGGGCGAATATCCGGTGGTCAATGGACAAGGATTGATGGTCTACCAAAGTGATTTGCGCCATGTGCTGGAAATTGCCACCCAGGCGTCCGCTCACAGCGCTTTGGAACAAGTACGGCATGGATTTTTTACTGTGCGGGGGGGACACCGGATCGGCCTTTGCGGGACAGCGGTGGTGAAAGAAGGGGAAGTGGCCAATTTACGGGATTTATCTTCTCTCTCTATCCGCATTGCAAAGCAGGTGCCGGGGGTCTGCTCCGGGGTGTTTGAACAACTTTGGGAGGACGGGCGATTTTGCAATACGTTGATCCTCTCGCCGCCGGGCAGTGGAAAAACCACGTTGCTGCGGGATTTGATTGTCCGGCTGTCAGATGGAGATCCCCAAAACGGCATTGCCGGGCAGCGGGTTGGATTGGCTGACGAGCGGGGAGAAGTGGCCGCCATGTACAATGGACTGCCACAAATGGAGATCGGCCTGCGGACCGATGTTTTGGATGGCTGTCCCAAAGCGGCGGGGATGCTTTTGTTGCTGCGGGGAATGAATCCCCAAATATTGGCGGCGGATGAGATTACAGCACCGGCAGACTGCGGTGCGCTGGAGATGGCCGCCAACTGCGGCGTTGCACTTCTTGCCACCGCCCACAGCACAGACCGGGCAGAACTTTTTCGCAGGCCCATGTACCGGAAACTGCTGCGGCGCGGCGTTTTCAAGCGTCTGATCATCATTTCCATGGAAGATGGACAAAGGACCTATCAAGTGGAGCGTTTGAGCGGTTCGCAGCGCCATGAACGGGGGGTGAGGGAGTTGGATCTGCAGGTCAAGAAGCATCCTTCTGATGGGACGGAACGGCCGTATTGCACAGGACGGCGGGAGCCGCCGCGCAGGCTGACGCCACCCAGCTGCAAACAAGACTGCGGGGCAGAGAGAGATTGGAAGCAGGCAGAGCAAGGGGAGGCGGCATCTCCGACGGAAGGAGGAGAAAAACCATGCTCAAGCTAATAGGGGCTGCGTTAATTCTCATCGGGGGGAGCAGCGTTGGTATGGGCACCGCCAAAGAGCTGGGGCGACGCAGTGAGACCCTTTCCGCCTTTTTGGCGGCATTGGATCGTATGGAAGCGGAATTGTCGTTCCGCTTGACGCCTATGCCGGAATTGCTGTCCCGGCTTTCAAATGAATTGGAAGGACCGGTGGGGGCGTTCTTTTCCACGTGCAAAAAAGGGCTGTCCACTTTGGGGGACGTGCCGTTCTCCAAAGTGTGGAATCAGGCTTTGCAAGAAGAGCGGCTGGCTTTGTTGCCGGAAGATCGCGTTTCGCTGGAGCAATTGGGCGCGGTACTGGGACAATATGACGTGGAAGGGCAACGCAATGCCATGGAGGGCGTTCGTCATCAGTTGGCACTTTGTTTGGAAGCGGCCAGGGGAAGACAAAGGAAGATCGGACGCGTGTATCGCGCCCTTGGGGTTTCTGCAGGCGTGCTGTGCATCTTGTTGTTTTTATAAACATGTGCGTGATGCGATAGGAAGTGAATCATGGATATTGACCTGATTTTTAAAATTGCGGCCATCGGCATTCTGGTTTCTGTGCTCAATCAAGTGCTCGTCCGCTCAGGACGGGACGAGCAGGCGACAATGACGACCCTTGCGGGGCTTGTGGTGGTATTAATGATGGTGGTACGGGAGATCAGCGATCTGTTTTTGCTGGTAAAAAGTTTGTTTGGGCTGTGATTCGGTATGGATTTGACGTTGAAAATTGCTGCGGCGGGGATGACGGGGGCGCTTTGCGCTATGGTCATCCGCCGCCATGTGCCGGAGCTTGGTATGGTGGTTGCGCTGGTGACAGGCGTATTGATTCTGGGGTTGGCGCTTACGCTGTTTTCCGGCGTTACGGAGTTCTTGGACGAGCTGCAAGAGCTATCCGGTCTTGCGCCCAGCGTGGTGGCGCCTATGGTGAAAACAGCGGGAATTGCCATCGTGACGAAATATGTGGGCGCATTGTGTAAAGATGCGGGAGAGGGAGGGATTGCATCAGTGGTGGAAACGGCTGGTGCAGCTGTGGCGCTTTTGGTGGCATTGCCGCTTTTGCGCACTGTTTTGCAGACGTTGCTGGGGCTTCTGAAAACGTCATAAAAAGGCTTTGAGGGTTTGAATGGGTTGTACGAAATGGAAAGCAAATTGTGCGATGCGGCGTTCCCCTGCGCCTGCTAGCGCTGGGAAAGGAATGGTCATGTCATGATACGCAAAGCGCTGTTTGCTGCGCTGTTTCTGCTCCCTGTGCTTTGTTTGCCCGTTTTTGCGATAGAGGGAGAAACGGGACGCGTACCGGAAGAGGTGTGGGAAGAGCAGAAAGAGGCACTGGATGCAGACAAAATCGAAACGGAAAGCCAAGATTATACCAATGGAATGACGGTAGACAGTGCGGATTTGAACACAGGGTTACAGTCTTTATTGGAAAGTGGAAGTGCCCAGGCGGGTTCTGTTCTACAAAAAGCACTGCGCAGCGGAGTTGTACTTTTGATTTTGGTTATGCTTTGCCAGGTGACGGATGGATTTTTTACAGAAGGAACACCGGATGTGATTTACCTGGGGGGAGCAGTGGCGGTGACGCTGACTGCCTCCTCCGATCTGACCACAATGATAGGTCTGGGGCAAAGCGCCATTGAATCGATGGACACGTTTTCTAAGGCGCTGCTTCCCACACTGGCCGCCGCCACAGTCGCCACCGGCTCAGCGGCGGCGTCCAGTGCCCGGCAAATGGCCACCATGCTATTTTCGGACATTCTGCTGACGGTCATCAGCCGTTTGATCCTTCCAATGATATATGCTTATATTGCCCTGTGCGCGGCGAAAGCTGCGTTGGGCAATGATGGGCTTGGAAAGCTGGCAGGGCTTGTGAAGTGGGGCAGCACCAGCGTGATGACCATTTTGCTGCTGGCCTTCACCGGATATCTCACCGTCAGCGGGGCCATTGCGGGCAGCGCCGATGTGGCTACGTTAAAGGCGGCCAAATTTACCATCTCCACTGTCGTTCCGGTTTTGGGAAGCATTCTATCTGACGCAACGGAGTCTGTGATGGCGGGCGCCGTACTGCTAAAGAACGCCATTGGTGTGATCGGGCTTATTGCCGTGCTGGGGATATGTTTGGGACCGTTTCTGCAATTGAGCATTCATTATCTGGTTTATAAAGTGACGGCCGCCTTGGCGGGTGCCATCGCGGACAAACGGTTGTCTGATCTGATCGATTCCATCAGCGGTGCCTTTGGGCTTGTAATGGGGATGACGGGTGCATGCGGCATTTTGTTGCTTGTCTCCATTGCATCCGCTGTGACGGCGATAAAGGGGGGGTAGGGATGGCAGAAGGGATCCGCGATTGGCTCATCGGCATCATTGCCGCCGCGATGCTAGCTGCCCTGACCGGATGTATCACGCCCAAAGGAACCATCGGGAAAATTGGAAAAATGATGGGTGGGCTTGTACTGATGCTTTGTTTGTTGCGCCCTGTGGCAGGGATTGATCTGGAAAACTTTTCGCAAAATCTTACCACATACCGGGCAGAGAGCGGTGTGTATGGCGTGGAGCTGGAGGAAACGAATGAACAACTGCGAAAAACCATCATAGAGGAGAAATCTGCTGCATATAGTGAGGAGCAGGCAAATGCAATGGGGATCACCTGCCAGGTGAACATCTTATGCCAAACAGGGGAGGATGGGACGCCATACCCGGATGAGGCGTTGGTGATCGGAAATTTATCTGCTTTGGAACGTGAAAAAATGCAACGGATGCTGGAGTCGGATCTTGCCATTGCACCGGAAAGGGTGTATTGGAAAACGGAGGAACCATGAAACAGTCAAAAGAATTACGGGATGGATTGAAGAAACCATTACAATTTTTTGAAAAATATAAGTTTTTGCTTCTGATTGTTTGTGCTGGAATCTTGCTGCTGCTGCTGCCAACAAAGAGCGGCCAGACGAAATCTGTATCATCCTCCGCTTCAGAGCAGGGAATCTCGTTTTCTTTGGAAGAAGAGGAGCAAAAAATGAAGCAAGCATTGTCAAAGGTGTCGGGCGCGGGCCAAGTGGAAGTGGTGCTGACACTGCAAAACGGTGGGGAACGTTTTTTCTTGCAGGATGAAACAAAAAACCAAAAAGCGGGGGCAGACGGAGAATTGGAGCAAAATTCGGAACAGAGTGCAGTGGTGATTTCCCGCGGTTCCGGATTGCAGGAAACTGTTTTGACCCAGCAAGAATATCCCAATTATCAAGGTGAGATCGGAA
>JAQWCP010000124.1 GCA_028705905.1 Oscillospiraceae bacterium | reverse complement strand
AGGGCATTTTGTGGTACATACTGCAAGTTGCCATCGGCGCTGCCCTTTTGATGACGCTCTCCTTCTTCCTGGCTAAAACCCAGTATAAAAAAGAACCGGAATGGGACGATATCATCAACTGACCATATGGAACAATCAACAGATGAAACCAGGGTGTATCTTCAGATACACCCTGGTTTTTTTATCCCTTGTTTGATGATCCCAATCTAACGGTTTGCGTGACCGCCCATCCCGTAGGGAGAGATGAGAAATGCCACTGAAAAAGAAACGGCCAAAGCCGGCATGCTGTACTATGCCATGGACGCTGACCCCATGGAAATGACAGACCAAACCATTCGATCACTTGTTGGCGAATTGGGAGAAACCGTTATATCCAGCAGCCGTTTCGATGCGATTAGGCCATCCTATCCGTATGGCTTCAGTTTTTCCAAATGCAAGGTTTCTGTCAACCACGAAAGGTTCGCCTTGCCTTTGGCCTGCTACGGGATGCACCGATGTCTGGCTATGCAAAAAAGTTGCAATTTCATAAAATTTCAGAGTTAAACACCGGATTTTGTATTTACAAGAGGAAAAATTTCAGATATCATAGAATCGTATTGCAAACGAAAGGAAGGCACCAACCCATGAAGAAACCCTTTGTCACGTCAGAACAGCTAACAGAAATCACAGCTAAGTACCCTACCCCATTTCATTTATATGATGAACATGGAATTCGGGAAAATGCCAGAACGTTACACCAGGCATTTGCCTGGAACCCGGGATTTAAAGAATATTTTGCGGTCAAGGCAACGCCAAACCCAGCCATTTTGAAGATTTTGCAGGAAGAGGGCTGCGGCGTAGACTGTTCGTCGCTCACGGAGTTGATGCTTTCCGACCGATGTGGGTTCCTTGGCAGCGACATCATGTTTTCTTCCAATGACACACCTCCGGAAGAATTTGTGCTGGCACGCAAATTGGGCGCTACCATCAATTTGGACGACTTTACCCACATTGACTTTTTGAAGGAAGTGGCCGGGATTCCCGAAGTGATCTCCTGCCGTTACAATCCAGGCGGCCACTTTTCCATTTCCAACGAAATTATGGACAATCCAGGCGACGCCAAATATGGGTTTACGAGACCCCAATTGACAGAGGGCTTCCGAAAGCTCAAAGAGCTTGGTGTGAAGCAATTTGGCATCCACGCCTTTTTGGCCAGCAACACCATCTCAAATGCATATTATCCTGCCCTTGCGGGAATTTTGTTCCAGACAGCGGTGGAGCTGAAGCAGGAAACAGGCGCTGACATCCGGTTTATCAATCTGTCTGGCGGTGTGGGCATCCCCTATCGCCCAGAACAAGAGGCCAACGACATTCTGGCCATCGGGGAAGGCGTGCGGCAGAAATATGAAGAGATCTTGGTGCCTGCCGGCATGGGTGATGTGGCAATTTACACGGAGTTGGGCCGGTTTATGCTGGGGCCGTATGGCTGCCTGGTGACAACAGCCACCCATGAAAAGCACATTCACAAAGAATATATCGGGGTGGACGCCTGCGCGGCCAACTTAATGCGTCCCGCCATGTATGGCGCATACCATCATATCACAGTCATGGGAAAAGAAGCGCTGCCCTGTGATCATAAATATGATATCACTGGTGCGCTGTGCGAAAATAATGATAAATTCGCCATTGACCGGATGCTCCCAAAGATTGACCGGGGGGATCTGCTGGTCATCCATGACACCGGAGCCCATGGATATGCAATGGGGTATAATTATAATGGCCGGCTGCGCTCTGCGGAAGTGTTGCTTCAGGAAGATGGCAGCACCAGGCTCATTCGCCGGGCAGAGACGCCAGACGATTATTTCGCCACCATGATTTTTGACTGATCTTGATAAAAGGCAGCGCGCCGACCGTCTTGCATTTTGACGGTCGGCGCGTTTCTTGGTGCAGGGGCATGTACGCCGAGTCTTTCCATGCAAAATAATATGGGAGTCTCCTGCGGCAACAGAGGGGAAGGAAGCAAGCCAAAAAGGAGGCGCTCTTCGCCCCGCTGTGGCATGTTGGTGGAAAGGATCTCTCTTTCCCGGGATGCGGTGATAAGCCGGGAGATGGGCGTTCTGCCTCTCACAGGGCAGAACGAAGAGCCTGTGCCCCGCCGCATGGCGGCGCTGTGCGATTTCCTTCGGAAAACGGAACTTTTTCTTCGCTTTGTCCCCACGAAAAGATGTTTGCCATTCCAATATCCGTTGTCTTCAGAATCGCGGCTAATCGAGGGCAGGGAGGGTGCTTGAAGCACCCTCCCTGCCCTTTCTCTATATTCTAATTTCTTTGCGCGCCATATAAATAATCAGATGGGTTCTGACACAGAATATTCAGTGCAGGCCCATCCCCGGCGCAACCGTTTGAGTTTGAACAAAACCGGGCCGTGTACTGACTGCACACGGCCCGGAAGAATCCACCAGGTATTGGTTACATTAAGTGGAATGCAATGATCAAGGAAGAGAATACGATAGAGACAGTGGAAACCAACTTGATCAGAATGTTGAGAGAAGGGCCAGAGGTATCCTTAAACGGATCCCCTACGGTATCCCCCACTACAGCAGCCTTGTGGTTCTCGCTGCCCTTACCACCCAAGTGACCTGCTTCGATATACTTCTTCGCGTTGTCCCAAGCACCACCTGCATTGGACATAAAAACAGCCAGTGCAAAACCGGTGACGGTGACGCCAGCCAGAAGGCCCACTACACCATTGACGCCAAGGATCAACCCAACGATTACAGGAACAATAATGGCCAGCAGAGAAGGCATGATCATCTCTTTTTGTGCGCTGCGGGTACAGAGATCAATGCAAGATTCATAGTCCGGCTTTCCGGTGCCTTCCATAATGCCTTGGATCTCTCTGAACTGACGGCGCACTTCCACCACAATACTCTGCGCCGCGCGCCCAACCGCCGACATGGTGAGGGCGGAGAAAAGGAACGCCAGCATCGCGCCCAGGAAGATACCAACCAGGAGAGGCGGGTTCGTAATGGAAAGGTTCAGGATATCCGGGTCTTGTGCTTTCACAAGGTCGATATAGGAAACCAAAAGCGCCAAAGCGGTGAGGGCAGCAGAGCCGATGGCAAAGCCCTTTCCGGTGGCAGCGGTGGTGTTGCCGAGACCATCCAGCGCGTCGGTCCGCTCGCGGACTTCTTCGCCCAGCCCGGACATTTCCGCAATACCGCCCGCATTGTCTGCAACAGGGCCATATGCGTCCGTCGCCAATGTGATGCCCAAAGTGGAAAGCATGCCTACGGCAGCGATGCCAATGCCAAAGAGGCCCTTGGCAGGGTCTGCGCCACCGCCGGCTGCAAAGTAGCTGACGAGGATGGCCGCGCCCACCACGATGATGGGAACGCAAGTGGATTTCATGCCCAGAGAAATACCGCCAATGATGACAGTGGCAGGACCAGTTTGCGTGGTTTCCGCCAGCTCTCTGGTGGGCTTATATGTGTCAGAAGTGTAATACTCCGTGAAATAGCCAATCAAAACGCCTGCCACAAGGCCCGACAAAATGGCCACAAAAATGCCAACCCAGGAAGCCTGTCCCATAATGAAATAACTTAGGGGAATGGCAGCAACAGCAGCCAAAACGGCCGCAATATATGTGCCGCGGCGCAAAGCAGACAGGAGGGCTTTCTGATCTGTGCTTTCTCCTGTGCGAATGAAGAATGTGCCAATCAAAGCGGCGATGATGCCCACAACACCCAAAGCCAACGCCATAAAGATACCGTTCCAGCCGTACCCTGCGGAAACGGCCAGGGCGAAAGAAGCCAGGATGGAGCCGACATAAGATTCATACAGATCCGCCCCCATGCCAGCAACGTCACCCACGTTGTCGCCCACGTTATCTGCAATAACGGCCGGGTTGCGGGGGTCATCTTCCGGAATGCCCGCTTCTACTTTACCAACCAGGTCGGCGCCCACGTCTGCTGCTTTAGTAAAAATACCGCCGCCAACACGGGCAAACAGCGCCATGAAAGAAGCACCCATGCCGAACATAACCATAGTAGAACCAACAGTGGCCGGATCACAGTGGAACCCATACTTCAAAATATGAACCCAGACCGTAATGTCCAGAATACCCAAGCCAACCACCGTGAAGCCCATGACAGAGCCGGAGGAGAACGCAACCCTCAGCCCGCGGTTCAAACCTTCATGAGCCGCCTGGGCAGTACGGGCGTTGGCGGAAGTTGCAATCCGCATACCAATAAAGCCCGCCAGGCCGGAGTAAATGCCACCGGTCAGGAACGCAAAGGGTACGAAGGGCGCAAGCAGCACCTTCCACGGGTTGAACGCTAAAATCAAGAGGATGATGAACACGACAATGAAGACTTTCAAAACACCTGCATATTGCCGTTTCAAATATGCATTGGCCCCTGAACGAATCGCCGCTGCGATGGTCTTCATCTGATCGGTTCCCTCGGAAAACTTTAACACTTTTCGACTCTGCACCAAGGCAAAGATCAATGCCAAAGCTGCCCCGACGAAACCGATCCAGAACAGATTTTCGAACATTTTCCCAACTCCTTTTTAAAAATCGTTCGCTTACATTCGCTTTCTTATACTACCATATGTCAAAAATTTTTCAAGCTCTTTGGCTCGATTCCCCACTTTTCCCCGTTTGATTTTATGATTTGCACAAATATTTCCTGGTTTTAAGGCGTTCTGACATGGACATTTTCCCCAATTTCGTTTGTTCCAAACATAAGCTCCAGTCTCTCCAACGGCTCCCCTGCCCGGCGCCCTATGTTCCGCTGTTTGGAGGATGATTCCCCAAATCCATTCTATCACCCACATCGATTGCCCGAGGGAGGAACCGCATGGCAACATCGAGTAAACTTCGTTTTATCATCAACACGGCATTTATCACCATTATTTTAGCCCTGGCCTATCTTTCGTTCAAGTACCTATTGGGATGGATCCTCCCCTTTCTCATTGCGTGGATGATCGCCTCTCTGCTCCAGCACCCCATCAACTGGATTTTAAAGCACTCCAAGCTGCATCGAAAAACAATTTCTTCTATTGTTACGTTCATTTTGGTGGCAATTGTCGTCGGTCTCCTGTGCTTCTTGTTGTGCAAAGCTATGATGGAGTTGGTCTCCTTTATCATAACCCTTCCCGGCTGGTTCGCGAAAACGGCTCCTTCCGTCATCGAGTCCATCCGCACTCGATTAGACGGCATTCTGACGAACATGCCAAAGGAATGGGAAACACAGATCCGCACGTTCACCAACAACGCCCTCTCCTACATTCAAGCAGAATTGGTGGGTGTTTCCTCCTTTGCGGTCAGCTTGGTGACCGGTGCCGCCAGGGTCGTACCCTCCGTACTCATGGCTTTTATCGTTACGTTAATCAGCACATTTTTTATGAGCGCGGAATACACCAAAATCAAAGCCTTCCTGCTGCGCCAGCTCCCGGAACGGTATTCTCATTTGGTATCTGGCACATCCCAAGCATTTAGCCACACCATAGGCAGGCTCTTACAGTCCTATTTGCTGATTATGTTCATCACATTTGTGGAGCTC
>JAQWCP010000123.1 GCA_028705905.1 Oscillospiraceae bacterium | reverse complement strand
ATGTTTGATGGGCTGCCAGACGGCGGCGCCCGGCGGGAGCGTGGGGACACCGGAGGAGAAGGAGCAGGCAGATGTGCAGGCCACCCGGAAGATGCTGGATGGGCTGCGGCAGGGCGACGCCAGCTTGATCGTGCAAAGCCTGGACGAAACGCTGACGGGCCAGCTTTCCGAAGAGCAGCTTTTGGCCGCATGGAGCGCCCAGGCGGAAACCCTGGGGGCGTTTCAGCAGGCGGGAGAGGAGATGGTCAGCAGCCAGGACGGGCAGGTGACGGTTTCCATCCCGTGCCAGCATGAAAAGGGAAGCCAGAATTTTGTTTGCACCTTCAACGACGGGGGCAAGCTCATCGGTATCTGGCTGCGGAATGTGGACGCCCCCATTGCAAACAACAATTGGGAGATCCCCGACGGGGTGACGGAGACGGATGTGGTGTTGGGCCAAGGCACGGCGCTGGAGCTAAAAGGCAAGCTGACGATGCCCATGGGCGACGGGCCGTTTCCCGGGGTGGTTTTGGTTCACGGGTCGGGCAGCACCGACATGGATGAGACCATCGGCAGCAACAAGCCCTTCCGGGACCTGGCCTATGGCCTTTCGGAGCGGGGGATTGCGGTGCTGCGGTACGACAAGTCTGCCTATGCCCACCCAGAGGTCTTTACCGGGGTGGCGTTTACGGTGGATGACGAATATACCACCACGGTGAAAGAAGCCATGGCTTATCTGAAGGGGAACACCCAAGTCGGGAACATCTATCTCCTGGGCCACAGCCAGGGCGGCATGCTGGCG
Source organism: Oscillospiraceae bacterium (assembly GCA_028705905.1). Classification (GTDB taxonomy): domain Bacteria; phylum Bacillota; class Clostridia; order Oscillospirales; family Oscillospiraceae; genus RGIG529. The sequence goes on along the minus strand of JAQWCP010000123.1, from coordinate 4,798 downwards.
CCCTATCTGATGGCAGAGTGCGGCGGCTTTGCCGGGGGGATCATTTTGGCCGGCACGCCCCGGACGCTTTGGGATCTCATCTACCGTCAGAACCTGGCCGCCATCGGCACACTGTCGGAGAGCCAGCAAAAGACGTATCTCGCCCAGATCGAGGGGGAGAAAGCGCGGGCCGAGGCCCTGGACAGGGGCGAGATGACAGAGGCAGAGCGGAAAACCGCCACCATCTTTGGCATTCCCGCCGGGTACCTGTATCATATGGACCAAATCGACGCGGTGGCTCTGATCAAAGAGAGCGGCTTGCCCTTTATGATCTTGCAGGGGGACAAGGATTTTCAAGTGGATGCCACGGTGGATTTTCAAGCTTGGCAAAGCGGGCTGGGGGCGGAGAACCCCGATGTTTCCTACCGTCTGTATGAGGGGCTGAACCATTTATTCATGGAGTCTAAAGGGGAAAAACAGGGGACGGTTGCGGAATATGATGCACCCGGGCATATCCCCAAAATGGTGCTGGACGACATTGCCGCCTGGGTTCAGACCCAAGAGTAGCCCGTGGGGAGCGGTTGGATGAAACAGAGAACAAAGAAATGCAACTGGCGGAAACTTCTGTTTTGGTTTGTGCTGGTGACGCTGATCGCATCCACCGGATATGCCGTTGTGGCCATCCTAAGGGCGCCCGCCAGCCTGCCGGAGGGGGCACCCTTTCAAAAGATTAAGTGGGACTATGTGGTGCTGCTTCTTTTGTGCGCGGTGGGGGTTCTGTGTACCTTTTTGCCCTCCATGCTGGAGAAAAAGCTGAAGCTGGAGCTGCCCAATTATATGCACATGGCCTATGTCATCTTTCTTTACGCCGCCATTTACCTGGGGGAAGTGCGCAATTTTTACTATAACGTGCCCCAGTGGGATACGCTGCTGCACATTTCCAGCGGGGTGATGCTGGGGGCCTTGGGCTTTTTTGTGGTGGATCTTTTGAACCGGGACAAGAACATGCGGATGCAGCTCTCCCCCGTGTTTGTGGCCATTTTTGCCTTTGGCTTTGCGGTGACTTTGGGGACTATGTGGGAGATTTGCGAGTTTATCTTTGACAGCATGTTTGACGGGAATATGCAAAAATACATGCTGCAGGACCGGGTGCCCCTTGTGGGCCGGGCGGCGCTTTCTGACACCATGAAGGATTTGATTGTGGATGTGGCGGGGGCGCTGATCCCTTGTATTGTAGGGGGCATAGCCCAGAGCCGGACCCACAGGCAACGGGCCGCCAAAGGCAAAGATGCCCCCGCCCCGGAGGAGACAGAGACTCTTGCGGATGGCCCCCAAAGCTGATATACTGAACCAAACGAAACAAGGAGAGCGACATGCATGGCGAAAAAGAGCTTTCCCCGGCGGTGCCTGGCCGCTTTGGGGCGTGAATTTAACAGCGATAAATTCTTCTCCCGCCGGGAGAAGTATCAAACAAGCAAAAACCCCCTGGCCCGGGCGTTTTACGGCAGTTACTGCACCCGGGTGCAGAACCGGTTTTGCGCCGGCATCCCCATGACGGCCCGGTTCGACCGGACGGTGGTGTTCCCCCACGGCATCAGCGGCATCTACATTTCGGTGGAGGCGGAGATCGGCGGCGGCACCACCATTTTTCAGCAGGTGACCATCGGTTCCAACTCCCTGCCCGGCACCAAGCGGCCCGGCGCGCCGGTGATCGGCAAAAACGTGTACATCGGCGCCGGGGCAAAGATCATCGGCGGGGTCACCATCGGCGACCATGTGCGCATCGGCGCCGGCTGCACCGTGTTTGAGGACGTGCCGGCAAACGCCACCGTGGTGGCCGCCCGGCCCGTGATTTTGGAAGGCCGGGGCGAGCGGGACAACACCTTTTATGCCGTACACAGCGTGGCGGGGGGTTCCCGATGAAGTTGGTTTCTTGGAATGTCAACGGCCTGCGGGCCTGCTTGAAAAAAGGGTTTTTGGACGTATTTGCCCAGCTGGACGCGGACTATTTTTGCCTGCAGGAGACAAAGATGGAGCGGGGCCAGGCGGAGGTGGATCTGCCTGATTATGAGGAATACTGGAACAGCGCCGAGAAAAAGGGGTATTCCGGCACCGCCATCTTCTGCAAGGAAAAGCCCCTGTCTGTGGCATACGGCATCGGCCATTCGGCCCACGACAAAGAGGGGCGGGTGATCACGCTGGAGACGAACGACTTTTATCTCGTCAACTGCTACACCCCCAACGCCCAGCGGGAGCTTTTGCGGCTTCCTTACCGGATGGAGTGGGAGGACGCCTTTCGCGCCTATTTGCAGGAGCTGGACCGGCACAAGCCGGTGGTCCTCTGCGGCGACCTGAACGTGGCCCATCAGGAGATCGATTTGAAAAACCCCAAAACAAACCGGATGAACGCCGGGTTTACCGATGAGGAGCGGGGGAAGATGACGCAGCTGCTCTCTGCCGGGTTTACCGACACCTTTCGGTTTTTTTATCCCGACCGGACGGAGGCGTACTCCTGGTGGAGCTATATGCGCCAGGCCCGGGCGCGGAACGCCGGCTGGCGCATTGACTACTTCATCGTGTCAGACAGGCTGCAGGAACGGCTGCACAGCAGCGAAATTTACATGGAAATTCCCGGGAGCGACCACTGCCCTGTGGCCCTGGAATTGCGATAGGAGGCGGTTTTCATGGCGTGTGATACCACATTGTATTTGGTGGTGCCATGTTACAACGAGGAAGAGGCCCTGCCGGAGACCATCCGGCAGCTATCCCAAACATTGCAGGAGCTGGTGGACGCCGGCAAGGCAGGGGAAGGGAGCAGGATGCTCTTTGTGGACGACGGCAGCCGGGACAACACCTGGGAAGTCATCACCCGGGCCGCGGGGGAAAACCAGCGGGTTTGCGGCGTGAAGCTGGCCCACAACAGAGGCCACCAGAACGCCCTGCTGGCGGGGCTGATGACGGCCAAAGAGAAAGCGGACTGCGCCATCTCTTTGGACGCCGACTTGCAGGACGACATCTCTGTCTTGGGCGAATTTATGGACAAATACCACGGCGGCTGCGACATCGTCTATGGCGTGCGCAGCAGCCGCAAGACGGACACCGCCTTTAAGCGGAACACCGCCGGCGGGTTTTACAGCCTGATGAAACGCCTGGGCGTGGAGATGGTGAGCAACCACGCCGACTACCGGCTGATGAGCCGCCGGGCGCTGGAGGCCCTGTCTGACTATCGGGAAGTGAATTTGTTTTTGCGGGGCATTGTGCCCCAGATCGGCTATCCCCAGGACGTGGTGTACTATGAGCGGAAAGAGCGGATGGCCGGGGAGTCCAAATATCCCCTGAAAAAGATGATCGGCTTCGCCATGGAGGGGGTCACATCCTTCAGCGTAAAGCCGTTGAAATTGATTTCCAATTTTGGTATTTTCATCTCCATCCTCAGCATTCTGGGTTTGCTGTATGCCCTGGTTTCCTTTTTGGCCGGGGTGGCGGTGCCGGGCTGGACGGCCATCGTCTGCTCCATCTTTCTTTTGGGGGGCATCCAGTTGTTCTGCCTGGGCGTGGTGGGAACATATGTGGGGAAAATTTACTCCGAGGTCAAGAGCCGCCCTCGGTTTCACATCGAGACAGAGACCATGCAAGGAACGGAAAGAGGCCGGAAGGCGCACCCACTGGGTGCGCCTTCTGGCTTTTAGGTGAGGGCTTGGTGTCAGGTGCCTGGGCGGTGAGGGCTTGTTGTCGGGTGCCTGGAGGGCGGGGGCGAAGGTGTCACGCGGGTGCTTTGTTCACAGAAATGCGCCAAATCTCCGGGTATTCTTCCGGCAGATGGCTGGCAAGAACAAAGCCGGTTCCGTTGGGCAGGGCAAAGTTCCAGGTACTGGCGAGGAAGGTGGTGTCCACGGGAACGGGCTTTATGGCCCCGTCTGTCACGGTGAAAACGCCCAGCGGCGTTTGCGCGCCAAAGACGCAAAACAGATCGCCATTGACGCGAATGTCATTCATCGGCTCTCGGGTTTCATAAACCTCCAGGGATTTGCCGGTCAGGTCCAGGCGCTCGATGCAGAACGAGCCGCCGGCGGACTGATTCGTCCGGGAGACGAGAAGCTCGTCGTCCGTGATGGCAAAGGCGTGCAGCTTTTCGCCCTTTGGCAGGGAGATCTGGGTTGGCTCCTGCCCGGGCTGCCCAACGTAAAACACCACCTGGCCGTCCCGCCCTACGGGGTATGCAAGGTGGGTGTCGGAGGTGCGGAAATCGTCTGTGATCCACTCCTCGTCCTCTCGCGCATCCCACAGGAAGGACAAAAGGGGCGAAACGGCGAGGTCGGACCGGAGGATCTGGAAAGCAGAAGAAGCAATGCCCTGCGCCTGGGTTTCGGTGCTGTAGCCCAGCACAACGCTGTCCCCGCAGCGGGAGAGAACCGGCCCGGCGCCCAACGGGCTGAGGGCGGGGCTGCTCACCTCAATGCGCTGTTTCTCCTGCGCCCCATCGGTGGGCTGGTAGAAGAGGGCGGTGTCCCACGTTTCCGATTCCGTTTTGGTCATATAAGCATACAAAAATCCATCAAAGGCGAAGCAGGCCGACGGGCAAATGCCAAACTGCCTGATGGGGAAGGTTTTGAGTACCGATTGGGTGTTCAGGTCATATTGGATAAAATCATAATAGTATGTAGTATTTGCCTGATCCCGGCCGCCTTCGGATGGATTTTGTTTTTCGGTATCGTATGTCACAATCAACAGCCGGTTGAGCTGGTCGTCACAGATGAGATAAGACTGGGACGCTGTAAGGCCAAGGTGGCGGGCCAGGGGGATGTGGTCTGCTGCGACC
>JAQWCP010000122.1 GCA_028705905.1 Oscillospiraceae bacterium | reverse complement strand
TCCTCTGGCCGTAAAAATTCCTTAGAAACAATGATATCATATGTCACACCATGGGTAAACGACTCTACCCGGCTGGTATAAACCTCACCCGCGATATTTTTTGTCTTTGTCTTTTTTGCAAAAATAACAGGAACGCCAAAAGGCTGCGCCGTGATGCAAGCAATGCCGATCCCGGATGCTTCGATGGTCAAAATTTTGGTCACCCCGCAGCCACCAAACAACCGGTAAAACTCCTGAGCCAGCTCTCCGAAAAACGCCACATCCATCTGATGGTTCAAAAAGCTGTCCACTTTTAGCACGCCGCCCGCTTTGACCACGCCGTCCTGCCTGATTTTTTCTTCCAAACGTTGCATATGCAAGCCTCTTTTCCTCGGTTCCTGACTGATAAAAAAATCATTCTCACTATAGCATAAATCACAGATAATTGCAAGGAAAACGGCCTTGGTTTGTCGTATCTTTTCGGTTTTTGTCTTTTTCTCTCTTTACAGCCTGGTTCCCATTTGCCCCCAGTCATAAAATTAATTTTTTATTCCCCATTTTTCGGGCATCTTTTCACGGGTTTTGCATATACTAATCTGTATGCTGTACAGTATATTCAGACGCCCAATCGGGAAAATGGCGCTTTGCATGCGCCCAATTTTACAATGGAGAAAGGGGATGTAGAGATGCGCACATGGAAGCTGCGCTCCGGTGAAGAAAGACCGGTTGCACAAGACGTAGATGATTTGATTTTTGACAGCAATGAAGAATGGAGTGCCAGCGAACGCTGACCCCTGCCTTTTCTCTTTACAGCTCTCCGTATTTTTTGTATAATATAGTAGAATACGAAAGATAAAAGGCGGGAAATCGATGATTGAATTTGAAGAATATAAGCAGAAACTAAACAATATACGTCCAGCATTAGATGATTTGGGGTCGGCGCTTGATCTGGAAGGAGCCCGCCGTGAATTGCAAGAATTGGAACAGGAAAGCGCGACAGACGGCTTCTGGAACGATTTGACACGTTCCCAAAAAGTGCTGCAACGCACGAAGCATTTAAAAGCAAAATGTGCTTCTCACACTGCCATGGTACATCAGTGGGACGATTTATTGACTCTCTGCGAGATGGCCCTGGAGGAACAAGATGAAAGCTTGCTCCCGGAGCTCTCCAGCGGATATGAAGGATTGTCCCGCGCTTTGGAGCAGGCGCGCTTGGAGACATTATTATCAGGAGAGTATGACCACAACAACGCGATTTTATCCTTTCACGCCGGCGCCGGCGGTACAGAGGCGCAAGACTGGGCCCAGATGTTGTTCCGCATGTATACCCGTTGGGCGGAGCGGCACGGATTCCAGTATAAAGTTCTGGATTACCTGGACGGCGATGAAGCCGGGATGAAGAGTGCCACCGTTTTGATCGAAGGAGAAAACGCATACGGATACATGCGCAGCGAATCGGGCGTTCACCGCCTGGTCCGCGTGTCTCCGTTCGACTCCTCCGGCCGGCGACATACCTCTTTTGCCGCTTTGGAAGTGATGCCGGAAATTGGAGACGATGTGGAGATTGACATTCGCCCGGAAGATTTGAAGGTGGATACATACCGCAGCGGTGGTGCTGGCGGTCAGCATGTCAACAAAACAGAATCTGCCATCCGCATCACCCATTTGCCAACAGGCGTCGTTGTCGCTTGCCAAAATGAACGTAGCCAGCATCAAAACAGGGAAATGGCCATGCGTATGCTGCGCTCTAAACTCATCGAAATCAAAGAGCGGGAGCATTTGGACAAAGTTGAGGACATCAAAGGCGTTCAAATGAAAATCGAATGGGGCAGCCAAATCCGCTCTTACGTATTTATGCCTTACACACTGGCAAAAGACCACCGAACCGGGTATGAATTCGGCAACATCGCAGCTGTGATGGATGGCGAAATTGACGGGTTCATCAATGCATATTTGAAAGCAGACGCCACAGGAAACTGGGCGGAAAAATAAAAAATGCACTCTCTCAGCGCACTGAGAGAGTGTCTTTTTCTATATATGCGGGTTCAGTGCCGCCGCCTCCTGCTCTGTCAGGGGCACGCCACCGCCTAATTGCCGGAGTGCCAGATAAACCTGGGCCGTATGCTCCAAGCTTTCCATCCGGTAATACGCCGTTTCCAGATCCGGCCCCAGTGTCAACGCGCCGTGGTTGGCCAGCAAAATGCCGTTGTGGTCGGGAAGCAGCGGCGCAATGGCCGCCGGGATCTCCATCGTCCCCGTCCTGCCATACGGCGCCACAGGCACCGTGCCAAGGGCCATCAGAAATTCTCCCAAGACCCGCGCATCCAGAGGCTGCCTAGCGCAGGCAAAGGCAGTCGCCGCCACAGGATGCGCGTGTACCACGGCGAACACATCAGGGCGCAGTGCATAACACCGCCTGTGCATGGGCCATTCTGACGACGGGCGGCCAACAGAAGGGGAAAGCAGCCGCCCTTCCCCATCCACATGCAAAATCATGTCCGGGGTCATCTCTCCCTTGCTCACGCCGGCCGGCGTGATGAGGTATTCCCCGTCCCCCAAGCTGATGCTGATGTTTCCATCATTTGCCGCAACGTATCCCCTCTGCCATAACTTTTTCCCAAACGCGCAGATGAGCGCCTTTTTTTCTTCCATAACAGCTTCCCCTTCCTCTTTCGCTGTCTTTATTATACGCAGCGCTCTTTTCCGATGCAAACACTTTCTTCCCCTTTTTACAAAAGTATGGTACACTAAACCCATTGTTATGGGAAAGGAAGAAAACTATGAACCGTATCATGGAATTACAAAGCGCCTTGCTGCGGGAAATTGACCACCATGCCCCACTCATCCAAAACCGAGATCAAACGCCCGATTGGGAGCGTGTCCATATGGCCAGCAGCGCGCGTCTTGCCTGGATGCTGGGGGAAGAGAGAGGGCTGGATCCGGAGCTTTGCGCCTGTGCCTGCTCTGTTCACGATTATGGACGGATCCTCACAGGACGCCAAGCGGGCCACGCAGAAGCGGGGTATGAACCCGTCAAGCAATTTCTGGATCAGCTGCATTTATTCACCCCGGACGAAATAGAGCAAATTGCCGTTGCGGTCAAAAACCACAGCCGCAAATCATACGTCGACGCCCCCATGGATGAAGTGATAAAAGATGCCGATGTGCTGGATTGTACCTGGTATGGCATCCCCTTCTCCCGGGAGGAACACCGCACACGGTACGAGGCATACGTACAGGCCCATGTGCCCCGCCGCTGATCCAAAAGCGTTCCTTTGGGAGCGCTTTTGCTCTGCACAGGAAGCATTCTTTTTGCCGGGCAAACCTTCAAAAGACTGCAAATACAATGCCGCATGCAATTTTTCAGTTTTTTAAAAAAAGGTGTTGACATTTGGTTTTTTTCTGGTTATAATAGGCTACGTTGTCAAGCAAAAGCACAGGACAACAAACGAAAACAGGATGTGCGGGAGTGACTCAGGGGTAGAGTGTCACCTTGCCAAGGTGAAAGTCGCGGGTTCGAATCCCGTCTCCCGCTCCACAAAAGAGAGTCCGATTTGACGTCAAATCGGACTCTCTTTTGCGATGCAATTTTTGATGCAAACAGATGGATCAAAATGCCAAACTATGCCCTGCGTCGTTTCCCTGCTCTGTACCGCCAGCCCTCCCTTCTCCCTCATACAAAAGGGCGCTGCCGCAAAATTTTGCGGCAGCGCCCTTTTTTCATTTTACCATGGGATCACATTCACTTGATGTAGAAACCTTCCGGCTGGACTTCAGGCCTATTTTATCGTGATCAGAAGCTGACCGCCTTTGACGGTGCTGCCCTCTTCCACGTGGATCTTTTCGACCACACCGGCCATACGGGCCATCACAGAAGTTTCCATTTTCATGGCTTCGATCACGGCCACCACCTGGTTCACCTCAACGGTATCGCCCACCTTCACATTGACCTTACCGACAGCACCGGGGATCGACGCGCCAACCTGGCTCTTGTCCTCCGGGTCTGCCATGGGTACTTGCTTCAGCGTAGCTGTTGCTGTAGCGTCTGGCACAGCAACTTCTCTGCGAATGCCGTTCAGCTCAAAGTGAACATTCCGTGTGCCGTCTTCGTTCAGCTCGCCAAGGCCCAGATATTTGATCACCAGGGTCTTGCCGTCGGCGATATTGACCTTGTTGGTCTCGCCCAATGCAAGGCCGTGGAAGAACACATGGCTGCCCAGGCGGGTGATATAGCCGTATTCACGCTGCTTTTTGAAGAATTCCTCCATGACAGCGGGGTACATGCAATAGCTTAACACATCACGCCATGTGGAGTTGGGCTGGAATTGCTCCACCTTCTTGCGAATCTCGTCAAAGTCAAATGGCTCCAGATATTCACCCGGCCGGCCTTCCAGCGGTTTTTCTCCCTTCAGTACAACCCTTTGCAGATCTTTCGGGAACCCCCAAGAGGGCTGACCCATCATACCCTTGAAGTAGCTGACAGCAGAATCGGGGAAGGCCAAGCTTTCGCCGCGCTGCACAATATTTTCCGGGGTCAGGTCGTTCTGCGTCATGAAGATAGCCAGGTCGCCCACCATTTTCGAGGAGGGGGTCACTTTTACAATGTCACCCAGCATATCGTTGACCACTTTGTAATTCTCTTTGACTTCCAAGAAACGGTGTCCAAGGCCCAGACTATCCACCTGCGGCTTTAAATTGGTATACTGGCCACCGGGGATCTCATAGCGGTAAATGTCAGTAGCCGGGCTCTTCAAACCAGCTTCAAACGTATCATACCGCCCTCTCACATCCTGCCAGTAATCGGTGAGATACTGGAGCTGCTGAAGGTCTAAGCCCGTGTCTCTCTCCTGGCCCTGGAGTGCCGCCACAACAGAGTTCAGGGACGGCTGGCTGGTGGAAGAAGCCATGCTGGAAATGGCACAGTCTACAATGTCCACACCGGCTTCTGCAGCAAGCAGATAGGCCGCCACCTGGTTTCCACTGGTGTCGTGGGTATGGAGCTGAATGGGAATGCCAACCTCCTGCTTCAATGCGCTGACAAGCTGCTTTGCCGCATACGGCTTCAACAGGCCGGACATATCTTTGATGGCCAAAATGTGGGCGCCGCGGCGTTCCAGCTCTTTTGCCATATTGATATAATACCGAATGGTATATTTGTCGCGGTTGGGGTCTAAAATGTCACCAGTGTAGCAAATGGCAGCTTCACAGATCTTGCCGGTCTTCAGCACTTCATCCATGGCCACTTCCATACCGGGAATCCAGTTGAGAGAATCGAAAATACGGAACACGTCAATGCCGCTTTTGGCCGCTTCTTTGATGAATTCACGGATCAGGTTATCCGGATAGTTGGTATAGCCCACGGCATTGGCACCGCGGAGCAGCATTTGCAGCATGACGTTTGGCACTTTTTCCCGTATCATGTCCAAACGTTCCCAGGGGGACTCATGCAGGAAACGATAAGCCACATCAAATGTGGCGCCGCCCCACATCTCCAGAGAGAATGCGTCCGCCAAAATTTCAGAAGTTCCATCCATACACTTTACAATGTCACGGGTTCTCATACGGGTCGCCAGCAAAGACTGATGGGCGTCACGGCAGGTGGTGTCGCAGATG